>CAYVDH010000182.1:0-6870 GCA_964450355.1 uncultured Flavobacteriaceae bacterium | reverse complement strand
TTTGTGTATTCTTACTTCCAAATTAAAATGAAAATTGATTTCGAAAAAACAATGTCAATGAAAACAGATGATGAACTCTTTATGGTGTTAATCACAGATAGAATGGATTATGTTGATTCAGCCATTGAAGCAGCTCAAAAGGAATTAGAAAAAAGAGGATTGTTTAATGAGAAGTTTAAAAAGGCTCAAGCAGAATTTGAAATTGTTAAAGAAAACAATCAATTAAGAGCTAATGAACCCTTAGAAAAGCCAGCAAAAATAATAGCAATGATATCTCCTTTAATAGCGAATTTAATGTATGTAAATCGTTTTAAAGAAGGGGGGTATGAAAGAAAATTAAATGAACTGTACAAAGCCTCAAATTTAGGAAGAATCATATTGGTTGTTATCATCATTATTAGTTTTATTGTTCTTTTTAATTTCAAGAATTTCTTTTAATTTTAAAATTGTTCTTTTGTTTCCAAATTCCATGAAAAAATCATTGGCATTAGTATGTAAATTAAAGGGTTTTATAATTAAGTCAATAATTTTTTTAAATTAATATTATAGTTAAACAAAAAAAATCGAACAAATTGGAACATTAGGTTTTGTTAGACACTCAAGTTCAATCTTCGATGTTTTATATTTTATCAGCCAATTCGCATTTGACAAATTTATTTATTAAAGTGTCTTAGATAAATAATATTGCTGATAACAATTACAGCCTTAATATTCCATTGTGTGTGGAAAAATAAATTGAAGACAATTTGCCTTCAGTAGAAGTTGCTTTGGCAAATTTGAAAACAGCTAGGAATGAAAGCTTGAAGGCAGAGTAAAAATTCAAATCAATTTTACTTAATTATAATTAAAAGCATATAAAACTGTTTTTATAAAGCAATTTGAATAGAATTAAATGCTAAATGTAAAATGGTTATAACCATTGCCCATTCTTGCATTGTTTATTATAGCCCACGGTTTAAACAGTGGGCTATGAAGGTTAAAGAGCCTTGTTCACTAATTCTAGTATTCTAATGTGTGATTGATCTTTAGTATATCACTTGAATTGTTGATTTGAATCATATAAATACCATTTTTAAGATGGTTAATGTTTAAATTGCTTGTTAGTTGATTTTGAGTTAAAACTAGCTTTCCGTTGATGTCAAATACTTTTAAATTGTCAATTTTTAAATTGTTGATATAGATTATACTATTGTTGTAGTAAATAGATGGATTATGGTCTTTCAAATGGATTAATGAGGTAGCGTTTTTAGTCAACTCCAAATTGTCTATCAATAGTTTTAAATTTTGTCTGTCATTGGCAGTTGCCTGGCTAGTGAATAATTTTTTTAATTCTATGTTGAAAAAATCTGTACTACTTCCTGTTCTTGATTGAAATGGGATTTTGAAATGTTCCCAACCATTTGTATTGGTATAAATTGAAGTATCAATGTCATCATTCCCCGTACCTTGAGCGGTAAAGTATAGTTTAAAGTAGGCGTTTTGATTCGCATTTTCAATTTTTAAATCAAACTCTAAATAGTCATAATTTTTAGTATTTAAATTAATGATTGTACTTAATGTATTGTTGATTCGAGCACAATAGGAATTGTTATCGTTGTTAAAATCTCTATAAAAAGCTAAGTTTTTAATCTCATTTATGTTTAAAGGATAAATTGGATTTATGTCAGCAATGTCATTCATGTTATTTTCTAAAATAAAGTTTGGAAATGGCTCTGAGGTCCAATTTTCAAAGTCTGCATTTTGCCATTGTTTTTTAACACTTGCATTTGGGTTGTAAATACATTTAATTTCATCAATGGCTAATGAATAAGTAGAATCTTCTTGATAAAAGGTGTTACCACCTTCAATATCAGTCCCCAATTCTAAAAATAAAACACGGTCGTCCCCAATGGTGGTATTGTTTTTTTTAAACTTAAAAGTTTTTGTTGTAAAGTTTAAACTAGTAGGTAAAAAAACAACTTGTGTATCAGACAATTTTAAAGAGTTTTTGTTGAAAAAATAGACTTTTACAAAAGCTCTTTTTAATGCTAGAGACGTGTTTTTGTATAAGATTGAAATACTATCTGGAATTTCTGTAAATAAATAATTGTTAAAATTAGCTTTGTTTGTGTCTGCATAATTTGAATATGCAATTAAAGAATTGTCAAGATAAATGGCTTTTTTGTTAGGATTTTTCCCTTTAGATTTTGTGAAATAAATATCTGGGAATTCATAGGTTTCCCAACCACTTAAATGATATACACTGTCAATTTTCCAATTGTTAAAATTGCTTATCATGAAATTTTGACACATAAGGGACTTAATAGAAATTAATCCTAAAAAAAATAAGAAAAGTTTTTTCATTTGTTAACTTGATTTAAATTACAAAAATATATAAAAAACTAAGCCCACCAAATTGAATGCATTTAATGTTTATACTTTTTTAATCATTGTTTTATAATTAATTTTGACTTAATGGATATTTTTTAGGTTAAAATCTTTTATAAGCATTTTGAATTACAGCTTTGAAGCCCGTCATCGTGAATAGATGAAACAAATCATATTTTAATTAGAAGATTTGATTTGGATTTATTTTTAAATGGTTAAAAACCATTGGACATTCTTATATCGCTTGTTATAGCCCACGGTTTAAAACGTGGGCTATGTTGATTTTACACATCCATATTGTTTTAAAAATTAAAATAACCACCATCAAAAACCTAACCCTACTCAGGCGCAAGCGCAGCCCGAGAGTGCAAAGCAAGGGAGCGAAGCGGACCCAAAAGGGCGAGGAATTGCTGCCATAATTTTATAATTTGGTTTCTTCTAAGATTTTGATGTGATAAGGTAAATTTTTTTTCTCTAATTCGTATTTTAGTCCTTACCTTCGTTTTTTTATTTTATGTCACAAAAAAAATTATTTCTGCTGGATGGAATGGCTCTTATTTATCGCGCTTTCTTTGCCTTTAGCCAAAATCCTAGAATTACATCTTATGGTTTAAATACTTCTGCCATGTTTGGATTTGTAAACACCTTGCTTGATGTCTTACGAAACCAAAAACCAACTCACCTCGCCTGTGTTTTTGATACCGCAGAACCTACAGAAAGACACATAACATACGAGGCCTACAAAGCGCATAGAGAAGAAATGCCCGAAGACTTAAGTAAAAGTTTGCCTTACATTTTTAAAATTCTCGAAAGTTTCAACATTCCAGTCATTACCTTGCCTGGCTACGAAGCTGATGACATCATTGGCACTATCGCCCTGCGTGATGGCTCACCTGATTGTCAAGTGTACATGATGACTCCCGATAAAGATTTTGGACAATTAGTAAACGACAATGTGTTTATTTTTAAACCTGCTAGATTGGGTAACGATTATGAAATAATGGGAGTGCCTGAAGTGCTAAAAAAATGGGAAATAGACCACATTCACCAAGTGATAGATATACTTGCTATATGGGGCGATGCCGTAGATAATATCCCTGGAATACCGGGCATGGGTGAAAAAACAGCTAAAAAATTAATAAAAGAGTATGGTAGCTTGGAAAACATATTGGCTAATACTGATAAATTCAAAGGAAAACAACAAGAAAATTTAATCAATTTCAAAGAACAAGGTTTGTTGTCTAAACAATTAGCTACTATCAATGTGAATGTGCCAATTGATCATTATTTAGAAGATTACATCTGCAAAGACATAAACAGAGAAGCTGTTCAAGAATTGTTTAATGAACTTGAGTTTAAAAATTTAACAAAAAGAGTATTGAGCGAAGAAACTCCAACTTTAACTAAACCAAGTCCCAAAAAACAATCTACCACTCAAATAGATATGTTTGGGTCTTCACAAACAGATTCAGAAAATACTACTGAAAATACTGCAATTATAGAATCGTATAAAACCATCAATGATGTAAATCATCATTACCATTTGGTAGATACTGCTGAAAAAAGACAGGAGTTGATTCAAAATTTATTGAGTCAAGATGAATTTTGTTTTGATTCAGAAACTACAGGCCTTGATTCCTTGTCAGCAAGTATCATTGGGCTTTCCTTTTCATATAAAGAAGGAGAAGCTTATTATGTGCCTATCAATAATGAATCTGATGTTCAAGAATTTATTCCGGTGTTTTCAAGTAATAAATTAAAAATTGCTCAAAACTTAAAATACGACTTGCAAATTTTGAAAAATTATGGAATTGAAATTTCGCAACCTTGTTATGATACCATGTTGGCTCATTATTTAATTGAGCCAGACAAAAGACATAACATGGATGATTTGTCTAGAAATTATTTAAATTATTCTCCTATTTCTATTGAAACATTGATAGGGAAAAAGGGCAAAGGCCAATTGAACATGAAGGATGTTGCCATCGAATTAATTACTGATTATGCCGCAGAGGATGCAGATATAACATTTCAATTAAAACAGAAGTTAGCTCCATTGGTAGTGGAATTAAATGCCACTAACGTGTTTGAAAAAGCAGAAATGCCATTGGTGCCTGTATTAGCTGACATGGAAAGAGAAGGCGTGAAAATTGATGCTCAATTCTTGAAACAATATTCAGAAGAAATCACCAAAGAGGTGTTAGAAATCGAAAACAGAATCTATGAACAAGCAGGTGAAAAATTCAATATAGCTTCTCCTTTACAATTAGGGAAAATATTGTTTGAGGTTTTAAAACTGGATGAAAAAGCTAAAAAAACTAAGACGGGTCAATACCAAACAGGTGAAGACGTGTTATTGAAATTAGCCAATAAAAGCACCATTGTTAAAGATATATTAGATTTTAGAGAGTTGCAAAAACTTAAGTCAACTTATGTTGATACTTTGCCTGAATTAATTAATCCTAAAACAGGGAGAGTTCACACTACCTTTAATCAAGCAGTAGCAGCTACTGGAAGATTAAGTAGCACTAATCCCAACATGCAAAATATTCCCATTAGAACTGAAAAGGGCCGTGAAGTCAGAAAAGCTTTCATTCCTCGAAATGAAGATTATGTGATTATGTCAGCAGACTACTCTCAGATTGAATTGAGGGTTATAGCAAGTATCAGTGGAGATGAGGGAATGATAGAGGCATTTAATCAACACATAGACATTCACAGTGCAACCGCATCCAAAGTGTTTGGTGTGCCTTTAAATGAAGTTACTAAAGAGCAAAGATACAAAGCAAAAAGTGTTAATTTTGGATTGATATATGGTCAAGGAGCCTTTGGATTAGCAGAAAATTTGGGCATAAGTCGCACAGAAGCCAAAGAAATTATAGACAATTATTTTGCCCAGTTTCCTCGAATTAAAGCATACATGAATGAAGTAATTGAGGCAGCTAGAGAGAAAGGTTATGTTGAAACTATTTTAGGTAGAAGAAGGTATTTAAGAGACATCAATTCAGCCAATGCTACGGTAAGAAGTTTTGCTGAACGAAATGCCATTAATGCGCCTATACAAGGTTCTGCTGCTGATATGATAAAACTTGCTATGATTAATATTCACAAGAAAATGAAGGAAGTGGGTTATCAATCAAAAATGATATTGCAAGTGCATGATGAGTTGTTGTTTGATGTTCATAAATCTGAAATAGAGGAGATGAAAAAAATGGTAACAGAAGAAATGCAAAATGCTATGGAGCTTAAAGTTCCTATCATTGCAGAATCGGGATATGGCAATAATTGGATTGAAGCACATTAATTCAATAAATAGGCCACTATTTTATTTGTTGCTCCAGTGTTTTTGATGATAAACTCTTTGCATTTTATTTTGTAATCACTGGAATTTAATTGTTTAAATACATCATTTAAATTGCTGTTTTCATTGACTTGAAAAGCCACTCCATTTTTGAGTGCAAAATCAGCTTCAGGGTATTTGTTGGTGTTTGGTCCAAATAAGACAGGAACTCCATGAGCCAATGGTTCAAGTATGTTGTGCAAAGCATTGCTAAAACCACCGCCAATGATAGAAATATTTGCATATTTGTACGCAGATGCTAGGTGGCCAATGGTGTTTAATATTAGAATTTTTGAGTCGTTATTGGGTTTGAAATCTGTGTATAATTGAACTGAATAATTTTCAAATGATTTAAATAAACTTAAAATGTTATTATCACTGATATCATGAGGTGCAATGATGATTTTATAGCGACATTCAGGATTGAGTTGTAAATAATTTTTAATTAAATTTATCTCTGGATTCCAGCTGCTCCCTAGTATGATACAAGGTTGATTGTTAGTAAATGATTGAATTGTTTCGTTGTTTTTAGACATTGTAGCAATTTCTAAAACTCTATCGTATCTGCTATCACCTGCGTTTTCAATTTGTGTTAAACCTTTGTTTTTTAACAAATCCATCGATTCTGAATTTTGAACAAAGATTTTATTTACTTTTTTTAATCGATTTAAATATGGAATTCCATACCATTTGAAAACAAAATGATTTGAATTAAATACAGCAGAAATGATGCTTACTGGTATTTCATTTTTCTGAAATTCACTAATCAAGTTATACCATAATTCATACTTAACTAAAATTAAGTGTTTCGGTTGGATTAAATTAATTAGTTTTTTGGCATTCGATTTGGTGTCATAGGGTAAATAAAAAACACAATCTGAAAAGGCGTAATTTTTTCTTTGTTCATAGCCAGATGGTGAGAAAAAACTAACAACAATGCTGTATTCTGGATGTACTTTTTTTAAAGATTCAATGATGGGTTTTGCTTGTTCAAATTCTCCTAAACTAGCACAGTGAAACCAATACCTGTGATGGTTTTTTTCAAGGTTTAATTTTTGATCCCAATTTTTTCTTCCATTGACAAATAATTTTAGTTTATTGCTTGAACTGAATTTAGAAAAAAGAGAAACTAATGCGGAAATTAAATAAATAAATGAATTGTA
>CAYVDH010000181.1:0-6933 GCA_964450355.1 uncultured Flavobacteriaceae bacterium | reverse complement strand
AGCTTCCGTTTCTGCTTTTTGAAATTCTACTTTTGATTTTTCAAATTTTCCAATGGATTTATAACCGTCAAATACATTCCATGACAATTGAGCTCCAATAGTATAACCGTTTGCACCAAATTGAAAGATTTCAGTATCGTATAACTCATAGGTTCCAAAAGCATTCAAACGGGGTAGAAAACTCATTTTACCGGATTTCATCATATTTTTATAGGCTTCGGTTGATTTTTCCATCGCTAAAAAATCTTTTCTTGATGTTGATAATTGAGCATTTTGGAGTGTTGGATTAATTTCATTATCTAATTTTTCCATCGGTTTATAAATGCCGCCTTTGGTATCTTCATTCAATAAAAAAGCCAAATAATCGGATGCATTTCGCACATTACTTTTGGCATACGTCAGTTGATTAGCAATTTCATTTACGCGAACTTGCACATCCAACACATCCGTTTTTTGCAACATGCCTTGTTTGAAATAATTGTTGACCAAATTCAGATTGGCTTGGGCCGTTGTGTTCGCTTTTTCCAAAACCTCAACCGCTTTATAAGCCAATTGCAATTGCATAAACGCTTTGTTCACTTCCAATTCTAAATATTCTTTGGTGCGTTCGGTTTGCAATTGATAAGCTTCCATTTTTGATTTGGCTGCTTTTCTTTCAAATAAACCATCCGCATTTAAAATGGGTTGAAGCACTTCAATTCGAGTAGCATAATTTTGAACTTGTGAAGGATCATTCAACAAAGCCGGATTAAAATCGGCTTGTGTTAAGATTTCTTGATTCAATTTAGAACCAAATGCCATTAAAGGATTGGTTGTAGTAATGGCCGTATGCGAAGCCGAAATATTCGGCAAAAAAAGAGCATTGGATTGGCGATAATCTGAACGAGCCGACTCAACATTTTGTTTGGAAATTTTCAATTGAAGATTTTGCTCCGATAATTTTGTAGCTAAATCTGATTTGGAAATTTGCAAAGTATCTTGGCTGAAAAGTGCTGATGAACAGATAAATATCCCGATTGCCATTGTATTTTTAATAGTTTTCATTCGATTTACTTCTTAATTACAAGGCAAAAGTAGAACGATGAAAAGAGGTGTGCAGTAACATTTGTTACCAAGACAAAATTTACTCTATTTTAAATTTATAAATAATTTCTTTTGAAAGAAGTTTTAATACTTATACTTTTGCAGTGTGAAAAATCTGTATTTCATATTGGCACTTTTTCTTTTTGTAAAACCTATAATTCCTGTTTTTGAATATATAGTGAATTATGATTTTATTGTAAAAGAATTATGTGAAAACAAAGAAAAACCGGAATTGGCTTGTAACGGAAAATGTCATTTAATGAAGGAATTGGCCAAAGCAAATGATAGCGACAAACCTTTATCAACAGATAAAAAAGAAGCGAACAAACAGCCAATTGAAGTATTATTTTTAGAAAAATTTCCTGTTGATTTTCAACTTTTCACTTATAAAGAAGTAAAAAAGATTAATTCTTTTTATTCCAATCTTTACCAAAACACTACTACTTTTTCTACGTTTCATCCACCAACTTTGTAATTGCTATTTCAGTTTTATTTAATTGTTCAGGATATTTTTCCTTGAACTCAATTTTACATACAACTTTTATAACAATTAACACATTAAAAAATGAAATTTCAATTAAAAAATTTGGCATTAGCCATCATGACTACTATTGCTTTAACTTCTTGTTCCAACGATGATGACAATGAAACTATTTCCGGTGAAGGAAGCTTAAAACTTGAATTTGATAACGTTTATGGAGATGCAGATTTTGCATTTGGGACTGAATATACCAATTCAAATGGCGAGAAAATTAAAGCTACTAATGCAATTTATATCGTTAGCAACATTGTTTTAACAAAAGAAGATGGAACAACTTATACTGTACCAAAATCCAATAGCTATTTCTTTGTTAACGAAGCAAATGCAGCAAGTACATTACTTACAATTCCAAATGTTCCAGCAGCTAATTATACATCAGTAAAATTTGGTATTGGTGTTGATCAAGAGCAATACAATGCCGGTGCAGACGGTCAAGGAGATATGTGGACAACTGCTCAAGGTTTAGGAATGACATGGTCTTGGCAAGCCGGATACAAATTCATCAAATTTGAAGGAACCACAACTACAACTTCTCATACTGACGCTGTTTACAGAGTGCATACGGGTAAAACAGGAGATGTTTACAATTATTCAGAAGTTACTTTAACTATGCCAGAAAAAGCATTAGTAAGAACGAATGTTACGCCTCAAGTACATATTATGGCTGATTTGAAAAAAGTAATTGATGGCACGACCAAAATCAATTTTGAAGAAGGTCTTGATGTTATGGGAGGAGCAAAAGTTCAAAACATTATGGCCAATAATGTGCCTACTATGTTTGAAATTCACCACGTTCACAACGATTAACTTCGAATTATCATAAAAAGTCCGGGCTTGCAGTGATGGAATTGCAAGCCAAATGGACTTTATCTTATTTTTTTAAAAACTTACATAGTTTTAAAACTAGGGCTTAAATCCTTTCATTATGAGAAAAATATTCTCTTTACTTGTCTTTACAAGTTTATTCAGTTGTCAAACTGATAACGACGCATCTTATCAAAATATTCCAATAGACTTTCAAGTTCCTTCCAATTTTCCTACATCGGCTTATGATATGACGAACAATCCTTTGACTGAAAAAGGATTTGAATTGGGTAAAAAAATTTTTTATGACGGAAGACTTGCTTCTGATGGAGTTGTTTCGTGTGGTTTTTGCCACATTCAAGAAGATGCCTTTACCCATCATGGTCACACTTTTAGTCATGGTGTAGGAGAAGGAGTGGGTACGCGAAACGCTCCGCCTATTCAAAATATGGCATTTCAAACACAATTTTTCTGGGATGGAGCATCAGACCATATTGAACTTTTATCGATGTCGCCCATTTCTAATGAATTGGAAATGAATGGAAACATCGTAAACATTATGAACATGATGAAAAATGATCCACAGTATAAAAAATTGTATAAACAAGCCTTTACTAACGGAGAAATCAATCCGGAAAATATGTTAAAAGCGTTGGCTCAATTTATGACGATGCTAACCTCATCCAATTCTCGTTTTGATAAATACAGAAGAAATGAAACCGGAGGAACGCTTACACAGCAAGAGTTAGAAGGATATGCTATATTTAATCAAAAATGTGCTAGTTGTCATGCGACAGATATTTTTACGGATAACACTTTTCGTAACAATGGTTTACCCATTAATCCTCAAATCAATGATTTCGGACGTTACAGAGTTACAGAAAATCCTTTGCATAAATACCAATTCAAAGTGCCAAGTTTACGCAATATTGAATTGACAGCTCCTTATATGCATGACGGTCGTTTTTATACTTTGGAGGCTGTGCTGAATCATTATGCCAATGGTGTAACATCAACTGAAAATTTAGATCCCATTCTAAATAACAATGGTAGTCTTGGCATTCCACTTACCGCAGATGAAAAAGGAAAAATCATTGCCTTTTTAAAAACCCTTACCGACCACGAATTTATTTCCAATCCTAAATTTGCTGAATTTTAAACATGAAAAAATATCTATTTATCCTTTTAGTAGTAGTTTCATTTTCAATTCAAGCTGCTGAAAAAGACAGTTTATCACTTTACAAAAAATATGATTTTTCAAGTAGAATTGGCCTATTAGAAGAAGATTGCGATGCTTGCGGATGTTCAGCTAGTGGCGGAAGCATGGGATTTGCTTCAATGTTAACAACCAACTTTATCGGAATTCGCTATTTTAATCAATCGTATAAAAGTACAGATGGTTTATATAGCAACTCGCCATGGAACGATGAAAATTTCAATACGATACAAATTTGGGGTAGAATTCCGGTTTTCAAAAATGTGCAAGCCACTGTTCTATTACCTTATCACTTTCACAACAGAGAAAGCAATAACGGTAAACAAAACATTAGTGGAATTGGCGACATTACGATTTTAGGAATGTATCAAATTGTTCAAACCAAAACAGACAGTTTGCATTTCAAACATACTTTACAACTCGGTGGCGGAGTGAAAATGCCAACTGGAAAATTCGATGAGACCAATAACGGAAGCGTCAATCCAAGTTATCAAGTAGGAACCGGCAGTTGGGATTATCTCTTAGCGACAGAATACATCATCAGAAGAAAAAATTGGGGATTAAACAACATGGTAAACTATGTCATTAAAACCGAAAACGACAAATCCTACCGTTTCGGAAACCAATTTAACTATGCTTCTACGCTATTTTATTTAGTAGAAAAAAATCATTTTTCGTATGCTCCTCAGCTTGGAATTGCGGGTGAACTATATGATGACAACTATCAACGAGGGCAAAAAGTGAGAGGCACAGCGGGTGATATCTTTTTGGGAAAATTGGGAATTGAAATTGGAAAAAAGAACTTTTCATTTGGAGCTAATTATATGGTTCCCATTCAACAAAATCTAACCGGAGGAAATGTTGAAGCTAATTATCGATGGAGTTTGAATTTGAATTATACGTTGTAAAAATAACCTCAAGTAAAAAACTTATGGTTATTTTATCTTAGGAAAAAACCGTCCAACTTTTTCCTGATATTCTTTATACGAAGTAAATTTTGTGATAATTGTTTTTCTTCATAAACTGATTTTAAATAAAACCAAATCAACAACAAACCACTAATGAGCAATTTATACAATGAATAGTTACAAAGTGCGTATCCGAAAGCAAACATTAAAATTCCGGTGTAAATGGGATGCCGACTGTATCAAAAAAATCCGTGCGTGAGTAATTCCGCTTTTTCGGTTGGCGTTGGGAAAACGGTAAGATTGGATTTTAATTCAAAAACAGTTAATAAAGCAATCATGAACCCGATAATAGCAATCACCATTCCGAATGTTGCTAGAAATTTTGGAATTTCTAAGGATTGAAAAAAATCAAACGCATAAACTCCAAAAAGAAGAAATTGGATAAAAACAAAAATGTAATCTTTACTCGTTTTTCTCATGTTTTGTTCCAATAAATCGAATTACTGCACCTTTTCCTTGGTGTAGCGGTCCTTCTTCTAAAGAAATAATTGCTGTTTCAAGAAAGTTGAAATTAATAGATGAAAATTCATCTTTTACCTCATTTTCAGAAAATAACATCGCTAATTCTTTAGGGCCGCCGGAAGTAAATTGCAATTGATTTTTTTCAAAAGCTTCAAATAAAATTTTGCCACCGGGTTTGAGTAAAGAGACCAACTTTTGATGAGCTTGTTTGCGAATTACAGCCGGAAAATGAGCAAAAATAAATACTATCGCATCAAAACTTTCGGGTTCAATAGATACATCCATCACATCAGAAACTACATAATCAATTTGAACGTTTTGTTCTTTAGCAAGCGATAAAGCTTTACTTTTGGCCGATTCACTGTAATCAAAAGCAACTACTTCATAGCCATTTTGAGCCGCAAAAACAGCATTTCTCCCCTCTCCTTCTGCCACAAATAAAATTCTACCTTTAGGTAGTTGATGTACATTTTCTTTTAGAAATTGATTGGGTTATTTGCCATAAGCAAACTCCTTTTCAGCGTAACGTTCGTTCCAAAAATGCTTCATTTAATTTTTCTTTTTGGGTGAAGTTACAAATAAATTGAACAATAAACCTCCCATTAAACCACCATATAAGGTACTGTTTAACGGTTTTGAGGTGATGGCACATGTACCACTTTCACATCCAATCTGTTGATAATATAAATAGCCGGCAATTAGTCCAACTATAACTCCAATTCCAGTAATCAATATAGCTTTTTTATTCATTTGATTTTTTTGTAAAGGTAATACTCCAAATCCCACGTACTTCACTTTCATCATATCCAATTGCTAAATCCTTGGGATACAATTTCAAAATTTGACGTTGTACTTCGGGTTTTATTTGTTTTCCGTGGCATTGCAAACACATGGTGTTGGTTTCTATTGGATAATAAAACTGAATTTTATCTCCTTTTTCCAGAGCAATGGGTTTACTTTCTTTTTTTTCTGCCAATTCTTTCTTGAATTGAGCAATATAGTTTAATTCTTCTGCATTAGCTTTGTTATTTGGATTTCGATATTTGTCTGAAACCCTTTTAATAGTTGCTTTGAAGTGAGTTGCCATACTATCGGTCAACGGAATCGCTTGATGGTTACAAAAGGTCAAAGCTTCAATGGTTCCTTTTTGCTGAATGGCTTCCATTAAATTTTTACCTAAAACTTTTTTAGTGCCCAATGCATAATCTAAACCGATATCGGCGTATGTTTTAATTTCATCTACTTCTTCTAATTTTTTACCGGATTGTGTCCAATTTTCATTACCGTGACCTTCCCAATGAGCTTTAAACCAAGTAGGTTCTTCAATTTGATAATCATACATAAAAGCCGCAATTTTTTCAATACTACCATCGGGAAAAGTTTGTTTGGGCATCAAACCAAAACGTTTAAAAGCTCCTTTTAAATGCACTTTTTCCTCTGAAGGATTTTCAA
This sequence comes from uncultured Flavobacteriaceae bacterium, assembly GCA_964450355.1. GTDB lineage: Bacteria > Bacteroidota > Bacteroidia > NS11-12g > UBA955 > CAYVDH01. The sequence continues at coordinate 407 of CAYVDH010000181.1, read as the reverse complement.
CAAAGCTTTTCATCTCTGCTATAAATTCTTCTTTTGAAAATTTTGATTTATCTATGTAATGTGCTTTGATTGCTACCATTGGCGGTGCAATTCTACCTTGATTTTCATCAGCTGTTGGACTATGGCAAAGATAGCAATGGGTTTCCATTAATTTTTTCGCTTCAAGCGGATCAAAAGTGGAAGCGATAGTATTTTGTTCTTCTACTGTTTGATAGTCTTTTTTCCCATTTTGACAACTCGCCAAAAATAAAATTGTAAATAGAAAACTTATAATTTTCATGCGATATGATATTTTTTTCAAAAATAAACAATCGTTATATCCAAAGTTGTAACGTATGTTACAGAAGAACTTTAATTCCAATTTAATAACAAAATTCTATCGTTTTTAAAAAATAATAGAAAATTAT
>CAYVDH010000180.1:0-7198 GCA_964450355.1 uncultured Flavobacteriaceae bacterium | reverse complement strand
TATGATAAATTGAATCAGAGATTTTTATTTCAATTAAATACATTCCAGAAACTGGTTTTAATAATTTAATTTTATTTTCTTCTTTAACAAATTCAATTTTTTCTCCTATAGAATTGTAAATATTAATAACAATTTTTTTGTTAATTTCCAATGGATTTATTGATAATAAAAATTCGCCATGATTAGGATTTGGAAAAATTTTAATTTGATTAAAACTTGATTCAATTTTGCAATTCTCAATAATGGTATATCTAGAATTAAAAAATGGAATTACAATTCTAAAATATTCATAACCTTTAATGTTGTTGTATTTAATTTGGTATTGGTTTTCTGAACTGTTAGATTGAACAATAATTTCAATCCATTCGTTTTTATCATTTAATGCTTGAATTGAGAAATGTGAGAATTTGTTTTTAATTTCATTAGGGATAAAATTAAATTCAACCTCACTCCTTTCATTTACATTACAATTGAATATATAATTGTATAATGGCAATGAACTACATATAATATTTACATGAGAAGTGTCTAAATGAAAACAATCTGTTGTTGTGTCAGTAACAGTTAATGATGTAATGTAATTTCCTTGAGTAGCATATGCTATTAAACTTGGGTTGTTTAAAATATGTCCACTCAAATTACTTGGACTACCTCCAATAAAATTCCAAGAGTAATTAAATCCATTGCCATTGTTTAAAGTACTGTTCCAATCAATGGTATCTCGACATGTGTTATTGAAGTTTTTACTAATGGTTTCTGAAACTGGTAAAGGATTAACCGTTAAATACATAGAATCTTTTACTGTGCATTTGCTTACAGTATCTACTGCAAACATCGTTCTGTAAGCTGAAACTAATGGCACAATTGTAGTTGTATCTCTATTATAACTTGTAGGATTCCAAAAATAAATGATATTGATGCTGTTGTTGTTTTTAGCCCCAATTCTTACACTTTGCCCATAACAAGTAAAAGTATCTCTACCTGCATTTGCAATTGGAGTATAAAGCTCTGAAGTACTAATGGTGTCAAAAATACCTTGTGACATATTGTAATAAGTGCCACTTCCACTAACTTGTAATTTTAATCCTCTTAACATGTAAACATTAGTTCCAGTTAAAGGTGAATTATCTATATAAAAATTGTTTTGAGTTGTGCCTAATAAACTAAATGTGCTATCAATATGTTTTGCTCTAAAAACATAATAATCATGAACTGCTGTATCAATAGAATTATTCCAAGTTAATTTAAAGCGACTGTAACAACTGTCTTGTCTAGCCTTTAAAACTGTAGGTGTGTAAACAGGTTGCATTCTTACACTTGGATCACCCATCAATGCAGGGTGTATTAATAGATAATTATAATCTGTAGTTGGATAGAGGTAATCAACCAATGAAGGATCATAATTATTGATAGTTCTTAAAGTACTGTAGCCAATAGTTTCTCCCATTGCCATGTGATGAAAAAACCATGTTTGTCGTCCACACCAAAATGAATTCAATACATTTCCTTTGGCTGCCAATGGTGCTTTAAGAAAATTATTAGTATTATCCCAATCACCAAAATAACTTCCAAATAAACCTGTAAAAACACTTTTTATGGATTGAGAACTGCTGGCGAAATTTGCAGTGGTGGCTATTCCACTTGTACTAGTATAACTTCCATATCCAATTCCATAACTCCATAAATAAGAATTGTTATTGAGATTAGTTAAATAATCCAATTGAAAAACTGAAGTATCACTGATTAATGGTGCTGTATTTCTAAAGGCAGTTCCACTGAAATGCTCATCAAAATATGGATATGGGTAATTTAACAAACCAATATTATCTTCCAATAAACAACGTTCCCTTATGTTTTCAATTTTATGCCTAAATACATGGTTTTTATTAAAATATTGTTTTAATAATTCTCTTTCTGTCAAAGAAAAACTTGTCATGTCTGATAAATCCAAACGACCAACTTGCAAATCAACTAAATTAGGTAAACCAGTTTGGTCAAATTTCCCATCACCAACTGTATTGTTGTTAGCTGTTCTTGCACCTAATGTGTTGTTTACTGAGGCATCTGTCCATGATCCATTCAGTTCGCCATAATAACAATCTGCTGGCCAAGCTCCTTCATGACTTGGTGGTGAGCTAACAGTAGTATGACCATCAGGAGGATAAATAAATGTTGACCTAAAATTCCCTGAGTAAGGAACAGCTAAATTGCCAATTAAAAAGACTGAATTGATTGTGTTATTTGCTGTATATGAATTTGAAATGTAAGTTTTAATTTGTGAAACGGTTGTACTAGGTGAAAACCATCCTATCTTAATTTTCCATCCATCTCCAATTAAATCGTTTCTAAATGTTCTGAGTACTGTATCTAAATAGGTTTTATTAGTGCTATCTATTACCAATAAAATGGTACCTCTTGATGTTGGAAAAGCAACTCTATGACCAGCATTTACATATCCAAGAATGGTGTAACCATCTCTTCCTGTATCTTTTTCAAATCGGTATTCATATTGATTCCCAGTAGTAATGGTATCATTAAATGTAGAATCAGAAGCAGGTACAGATTTGTATGGTGTGTTAGTGAATGTGTACGAAGATTTTAATTTTCTGTAAACTCTTTGAGCTTGAATTGTTGATGGCAAGGTTGACCTCCATTTGAATTCTAAAATAGACGATGAAGAAGTATAATACCTAGATTTACATGAAACTTCTAAATTGTATGATCGATTTATTTGAGCATAAATAAAAAATGTAAAATTAAGTAATATCAGTAAAACTATTTTTTTCACTCAAATACAAATATAATTAAATGAATAACTAATAACACAATTAGTAAACTAATTTTTTTAATTATTTGAAATTTAAAAAAATAAAATTATCTTTGCACCGAAATTAAGAAGTACTTAATTCACCAATAATCACAAATTAAACGTAAAAAGCCATGATGATGAAAAATCTAAATCAAATATCTCCTTTAGGACTAGGTCCTTTAGCAGATAGGCTTCGGGTTTATACTTTTAGTTAAAAAACAACATAAACTAAAATATCAATTCCGGAGTTTTCACTTCGGATTTTTTTTTGTTTTAAAAAATTCCGAATGTATCAAGTCTGAATGAATTTAATAGACTCATTTTTTATAAAAAAATGGGAATGGGAAATCATTTGGCCAAAAAACAAAACTGTTCGATACGAACAAAACAATAAAAAAATATGGGAAAGAAAATAAAAGGAAAAGACCTAATAGAATTAGGGTTTCCACAAAATAACGCTATGAATATTGCTTTAGGGCAAATTAGCAGATATAGAAAAAAAGAAAAAAAAGAAGCCATTATTCTTGAATTGAAACAGGTATTAATTGAGAAAGAAAACTTTGTGGGTCATGCGGTATGGGGCAAAGTAGTGGAAGGGTTAATAAAACCATTGGAAATAAAGAGACATGAATTAAAAACTCAAAGAGCTCCTTATCAAATCTATGGTGAAAATGAAATTGATGAGCCAACAAAATGGCAATTGTTTGAAGCCCTAAAGCTTCCAATAAGTGTCACTGGTGCATTAATGCCCGATGCTCATTCAGGTTATGGATTGCCAATTGGAGGAGTGCTAGCTACTGATAATGCCGTAATACCTTATGGTGTTGGAGTTGATATAGGATGTAGCATGCATTTGAGTGTATTTCATTTACCTGCATCTTATTTTCAAGGAAGAGAGCATCAGTTGAAAAACATGTTAAGTGAACACACAAAATTTGGAATGTACGAAACACATCAAACTAAAATTCATCATGAGGTATTAGATTCAGAATTGTTTAAAGAAATTCCATTGCTTAAAAGTTTACATTCAAAAGCCATCAAACAACTTGGAACTTCAGGTGGAGGAAATCATTTTGTTGAATTTGGTGTAACTGAAATTGATTCAGAAAATGTTTATACAAATATTCCAGCAGGTAAATATTTTTCAATTTTATCTCACAGTGGTTCAAGGGCATTAGGTGCAAACATTGCAAAGCATTACACTTATTTAGCAACAAAACAATGTCCCCTGCCGAAACAAGTTCAGCATTTGGCTTGGTTAGATTTAAACTCACACGATGGTATGGAGTATTGGCTTTCAATGAATTTAGCGGGAGATTATGCTAAAGCATGTCATGAAAATATCCATTACAGACTGGCAAAATTAATTGGAGCAAGACCGATCTTACAGGTGTTTAATACTCACAATTTTGCTTGGAAAGAGACAGTCAATGGAAATGAATGCATTGTTCATCGCAAAGGAGCTACTCCTGCACACCAAGGACAATTAGGAATCATCCCTGGCTCAATGACTAGCCCTGGATACATTGTAATGGGAAAAGGAAATAGTGAAAGTGTAAATTCTGCATCGCACGGAGCTGGAAGATTATACAGTCGTAATGTATGCAAGCAAAAATTTACACCAAGTGAGATAAAAAAACATTTAAAGGAACATGAAGTCACTTTGATTGGCGGCAATGTAGATGAAGCACCTATGGCATACAAGGACATAAATAAAGTAATGGCAAATCAAAATGAATTAGTTACAATTCTTGGCACATTTACTCCAAAAATTGTGAGAATGGACAAATAATAAAAAGAAAGGAAAAAATGACATTATCAGAAAAATATTTAATAGAGGCATTGGATAATTATCCATATAATTTACCACAAGTACTGGAGTCGTTGAATTACTCATTGTCGTATGATAGCGAGAATGCAATGGCTCTTGGCTTGATGGGCCAATTTTACAGTGAACAATTTTTGCAATACGAAAAAGCAAAAGAATACTTTGCTCAAGCTTTGGCTATTGATTTACATTGTGTAAAAATATACCCTAATTATATTGATACATTGATATACAATCAAGATTATAACGAAGCGTTAAAATTAATTGAATTTGCAATGACTATTAAAGGAATAGACAAAGGATTGATATGGTATAAAAAAGCCATTTTATTTGAATACACTGAGAAATTTAAAAAAGCGACACAATGCCTTGAAAAATCAAGACAATATTCTTTAAATTCTTCGTTTAATCAAGACATAGATTCATCCTTAGAAAGAATTAATGAAAAAACAAAGAAGATAAAAAAAAGCATAAAAACTCAGTATATAATTAACTATTCAAACTAAAAATAGTTAAATTTACAACCTTTTATGAAAAATAAAATGTTGTTGTTTTTTTGTTTGGGATTTACATTATGTAATGCTCAAATAAATTATACCCAATTCGTTAAACCAATGATAGGCACTGATGGGCATGGACATACTTTTCCTGGCGCTACCCTACCCTTTGCAATGGTTCAGCTAAGCCCTGATACTCGCATAGATGGTAGCTGGGATGGTTGTAGTGGTTACCATTATTCTGACAGTTTAATCTATGGATTTTCTCATACCCATTTAAGTGGAACAGGTTGCAGCGATTATGGGGATATTGCCTTTATGCCTACTTTTACAGTTGGGAAATTGCAAGAGAAAATAGAAAGTATTGAAAACTTATCTCAAACGTTTTCTCATCAAAATGAAGTCTCCAAAGCAGGATATTACAGCGTAAAATTAGACAATGGTATAAAAGTAGAGTTAACTTCTACCACAAGAGTTGGTTTGCAACAATATACTTATTCTAAAAGTGGTTTTGCTTGGATTACTTTAAATCTCAAACACCGTGATGAATTGTTGGAAGGAAAAATAACACAAATAAATAAACATGAATTTTCTGGATTACGCAGGTCAAAAGCTTGGGCAGAAGACCAACTGTTGTATTATTATTTTGAGGTAAATAAAGATGCTGACCAAATTATTATTTCTAAAAATGAAAAAGGAGAAACCAAAGTAAACTTAGGATATAAAGTAAAAGCAGGTGAAAAAATTTTAATAAAAACAGCACTTTCTAGTGTAGATGAAGCAGGTGCAAAAGCCAATATGGAAGCCGAATTACTACATTTTAATTTTGAAAAAGTAAAACAAGAGGCCAATATTGCTTGGAATATAGAATTGAATAGAATAAAAGCATATGGCGGCACTCAAACTGAAAAAATAAATTTCTACACTGCCCTTTACCATTGCATGATACACCCCAATATCATGAATGATGTAGATGGTAGATACCTTGGAAGAGATAAACAAATACACAAAGCCGAAGGTTTTAATTATTATACCGTATTTTCATTGTGGGATACATACAGGGCCTTGCATCCTTTGCTCAATATCATAGATAAAAAACGAAGCCACGATTTTATAATGACTTTTAAGGCTCAATATGAACAAAGTGGACGGTTACCCATGTGGGAATTGTGGGGCAATGAAACCAATTGCATGATAGGCTTTCACAGTGTGAGTGTAATTTTAGATGCTTACAATAAAGAAGTGATTACTTTGCAAGAATTAAAAGACCTATATCCTGCCGTAAAAGCCGAGGCAATGAGCAATAGATTTGGATTAGATAAATTTAGAGAAAAAGGATATTTAAGTATTGAAGATGAAAGCGAAAGTGTAAGTAAAACTTTAGAGTATAGTTATGATTTTTATTGTGTTGCTGAGATAGCAAAACATATAGAAAATTATGAAGATAGGGACTATTTTAATAAATTAAGTTATGGCTGGTTAAATGTTTATGACAATGAAACTGGTTTTATGACTCCTAGAAAAAATGGTGGATGGATCTCTCCTTTTGACCCAACTCAAGTGAATAACCATTATACAGAAGCCAATGCTTGGCAGTATAGTTTTGCAATACCTCAACATTATCATTTGAATCAAAATAATGATTTAATTTCAAAATTATTTAATACCGATAGTAAAACTACTGGTAGAGAACAAGCAGATATTACAGGCTTAATTGGACAATACGCCCATGGCAACGAGCCAAGTCACCATATTCCCTATTTGTTTAACAACATCGATTCTACAGCCAAATATGTAAAAAAAATATGTGATGAATTGTATAAACCAACACCTGATGGTCTTTGTGGCAACGAAGATTGTGGTCAAATGAGTGCATGGTATGTATTCAGTGCTATGGGTTTTTATCCTGTTAATCCTTCGTCAAATGTTTTTCATTTTGGAAATATGATATTTGATAGCGTTAGTTTTCATAATAAAGTAATTTATAAAACACCTCCTTTAAAATATCAAATTAATAAGAATATAGTGTTTCCTTCTAATAAGTTTAAGCTTGAAAACACAATT
>CAYVDH010000179.1:0-7218 GCA_964450355.1 uncultured Flavobacteriaceae bacterium | reverse complement strand
GGTCAGCTTAAGGGCAATCACATAGCCGCAGAATATTTGTATGCCTACGACCAACATACAGACAATAAAACCATTCCCATGGTGAGAAACGGGGTCTTAAATGTGTCAGCTCAAGCAACCTTATTAAAAAAGATAGAACTCATTGGCAATGCTGCACAAAGTGATTACAAAGAAAGCTACATCGATCAAAAAGTGCAATCTAGCAACAACACTTACGATTTTAAACCATCAGCTTTCATGGCTTACCAATTAAAGGCTACACAAGAACTCAGCAATAACATCAAAATAGAAGCTCAAGTAAAACAAACAGGTGCTGCTTTTCGCACGGTAGGCAATCCCTTTTTAAGAAGAAATTTCAGAGAAATGGAATACAAATACGAGCACCAATGGTTTAAAAAGAAAGTGAAAGTATCTGCTTTTTACAAAGAAATGAGAGATAATCTCATTGAACTAAACAAAGCCACTAACCGCATGAAAGGTTATGGACTAAAAATTGCAACCAGCTTTGATAAATTGCCAAATTTAACTTTGAGTTACAGTCCTTACCAGCAGGGCAACAACCACCCAGATAGCGCATACAGAACCAACAACCAATTCTCGGTGACCAATGCCATGCTCACATACAAAAAAAGATTTAAAACAGTGAATTGGAATGGATTATTGAGTTATACCAATTCCGCCATGCAACTGAACGATTTGGGCACTGTTTCATACAAATTAATCAACACAGTACATACATTTCAAATAGGCAACAGGAACACCAGCATCATCAGTTATTTAAATAACATCACAGCGCCATTTGTGGATTCATTAAATTCCAATTCGATACAATTTTCACATAATTATTTAGCCAAAAAAGGTTTGATATTAGGAGTAATAGGAGAGCAAACGCAATACAAAAATGGGGCATTTAAATCGGGAGGAGGAATGCAGATAACCACTAACTTATTTAAAAATTTTAATTTAAGCCTAATCACTCGCTACGACCGCATCAATAAGCTATGGCGATTAGACCATGCCAATGTGTTTACAGGGAAGTTGATAATGGTGTGGCGGTGGTAATTGTTTTATAATTAAACAGCTCTTTCCATCATTTTGTTAAAAAATTATATGTTATTTATTATTTACTTTAAATTAGACAGTTGTTGATATTAAATGTCTAATTATTAACATTTTAATTTATATTTGAAATATTAATTACATATACATTATGAAAAAAATAACTCTAATTACAACGGTTTTAGCTTTAAGTTTTAATGTGTTTTCAAATGAAACGCCATCATTTAAACCATTGAAAGGCAACATGACCACTCAAGTTGGATTTGCATTTAGTGCATTAAATGACAATGTCACTAGTTTGGGGCTGAATGGTCGATATTTTTTTAAAGATAAATTGGCCTTTAGATCTACTCTTACTGTATTCAATGATAAATCAATTGAAAATTTTTTCGAAAACCCTGATGGCTCTGGAAATAAAGGAAAGTACACTGAAATTACAAACATCAATATATTACAGTTGGGAATTGAAAAACATTTTATGGGCACTAAAAAATTATCTCCTTGCTTTAGTTTTGATATTGGATTAGGTGCTGGAAAAAACAAAATAAATGGAGAAAATAGCGATGGGAACTCTTTTAATTCTGATTATAAAATAAAATCTACAGCTAAAGTTTCATTAATTAGTCTTTATACTGGCTTAGGCTTTGATTATTGGATAACTGATGGATTATACATTGGTGCAGAATATACTTTTTTTCAATTAAGTAGAACCGTTGAAAAAGAATATGAAGAGGAAGAAACTATTGGCTCAGTCACTACTAAAACACTTAATCCAGAGAACATAAGTAGTGGTTCTACAACTTATGGATCATTACCCTTTATAAAATTGGGTTGGAGAATAAAATAAGGTTTAGATATTTTTTGTGATTGATGAAATAATAGCTAACTATTAATTACAGTACTTTAATCATAAATATCTTTTCTATGTCCAAGATCAATAACATTAACTAAAAGGACATCATCAAAAACATCGTAGATGATGCGGTAATCTGCAACACGAATACGATAACCATCCCTTCAATTTATTTTTTGTAACCAACAGGTCATGGATTATTTGCAAGGTTGTAAATGGCTTCTTTAATTTTGGAATAATGATGTTAGTTGATTTTTTCTAGTACTTTAATTGCCCTCTTTTTTATTGTAATAGTGTAAACCATTATTTAACTTTACGTTTTGCTTCAATCAATTGGAATGCCTCATCTATGGAGATTGAAGGTTCATTGGATTTTTTGGCTTCGTCATAAAGTTTTATATCTTCCAAATCTTCCAAATCTTCTATTATGGCTTAAAAGTCTTTTATTGGAAGTATTACAGAAATTTTTTTACCAGTCTTGTTGGTGATGTATTGAGGATTTAAAGTAATCATGATTTATATTAATTTATGACAATGTTAGAATTAATGATTTTAGGGTAATGGTGTTATTCAGTTTATTTTTTAGAATTTACAATTTGAAACAGACAAATCAATGTAATTCAACAACACTGATGACAACTTTTTGCATCAATTTTTGTGTATCAAAAAATATACTTATGTGTTGAATCCTTTTCATAGCAGATGAAGGAATTTTACAATACAAAGTTAGTAAAATTGACTGTAAATAACAATAGGTTTAACCAGAAAAGTTTAAAAGAAAATGATTGAAATAAACGGTTTCAAATTTTTAAAACGTATTTTATTTTATATTCTATGACCGATTCTAAAATAAGTCTTTCCTCTTCATTCAATGGTTTATCTTGGAAGAATGGCAAATAACCATATTGTTTGTTGCAATATTTGGTACTTATATAGGTGGATATCCATGTTGATTCAATTTTATCATTCATTATATTTATTCCGAATTTGATTTGTTGCTCACTTGGATTGAGATTTATATCAAATAATTTCAAAACCACAGAATCCCTACCATACAGTAAATCAGTTGTGCTGGGAACAAAGACAACTTCTTCACAATACAAGGCTCTGTTTTTTTCTTCATTAGAAAATTTGCTAATAAATGAATCATTTTTATATAATGGCGTAGTTTCTAATTGTGAAAAAATAAATATTTTAGCATTTATGTTTTTTACTAATTCGGAACTCCTTATTTCAAAAGAATCAAAATTTATGATTTCATTCAATTGATAAAGTTTTAAAAAAGCTATCTCGTTGCTGTCTAAAATTGAAAATAAATCCTCTGTCTTAATTCTAATTTCGCAGGGGTATTGGGCATTTAATTTTAATGTTGTAAATTCTTTTTGATTTTTGATTTCTTTAAAAACTCTTTGAATTAGAAGATGTATAGTAATTTGTTTTGAATCTCTTTTTTTTATTTTTTTAGGTAAACAATTTTCTAACATGTATGGTTTTTCAATTTTTTTCATTGACATTTCAAAAGTTTCAGCTTTTCCATTGGGTAAATATGTTTTTAAGCTCTTTGATTTGATGGACTGATAAATTTTATTGCTGATTTTAGTTTGAAATAACCTAGCTTGATGGTAAAAATCATCTTTATTGAGGAATAATTCCTTTGTTTTTTGTACCATCTTAAATCTTACAATTGTTTCTAATACTTGTTTTTCTGTCAATGAAAATTTAGTTTTTATTGAATTATAATTTAAAAATGGATTATCGGAAATGACATTCATATTGTGGTTGATGTAATCATTTGTAAGATTGCAGGAGCTCAACAAATTGATAGAAAATAAAGGATAATCATTTCTTATAAAGACTTTAATGGGTAAAATTTTAGATATGGGTTTATAATCTGAAAGCAGTGTTATAATTGTAGATTCATTTTCTCGATTTTTTAATCCATTTATCGGATGATTAATTGGTAAAATGGTCTTAAAATGTGTAAATACATCGTGTCGTTTTACTTGAGTTTTAAAAACAGTATCGATAACATAAGTTATTCTGAAAGCCTTGTTTAGGCTGTCAAGATACAATTGGTCTATTTTGTTAATAAGGTTAAAGTAAACAAGTTCAGAAACAGATTTAAAAGAATCTTTTTCATTGTTAATTTCATTATAAAATAGGCTTAAAAATAAAAATTGATCTTCGTTTAAAATTGGTATTAGTTCCGATTTTTTTACTGTAAATGTTTTTTTAAAATAGTTGTGATGAATATAAACAAAGTCACTAGAAAAAGTGAAGTTTTTAATGTTTGTTTCAATTGAATGTAAAATTATGTTGTCTGTAATAGTATAAAAATCAATATAAACCGGGCTTGAGAAGCTGTATTCCATTTTAAAAAATGAATCTATTGTCGTATTGTCTAAAGGTTTTAATTCATTGCTGTACAAGGGGAGTTGGCGATTGATTACAGAATTGCAAATCAATTGTTTTAAATGAGAATTTTCTTGTAATGCCCAATCTTTGATATCGCTTTCATACAGGTGCATACTAAAGTCCGTTTGACCATAACAATGATTAAATAATTGGAATAACAACAATAGATTAATTAAGCGTTTAAACTTTTGAAACATGTATAAACAAATTTAAGTGTTTTTGTGTATTTATAAAAGTTGGGTTTGTTTTGAAAGTAAAGATTTAAATTTACTCTAATATTTAAGCAACCAAATCATTAAAAAATCACTAATTATCAAATTCATTCGGGAAGTCCCGTTCAAGGATTTTATGAAAAGGATTGCAGATAATAAAAACGCAGAATTAAGAATTTAGAACGCAGAAATATGAAGGCAGAAGTTAGAAATAAGAAGTTAGAAGTAAGAACGCAGAAGTTAATACTTAGATTTTAGATTGTAGATTTCAGATTTCAGAACTAAGTTCACAAAACTATTAACAATATAACAATTCAACACTTAACCAATAACACTTAACCAATAACAATTAACAATTCTAAGCACAACCTATCTTCAAAAAAGGAAATTTCACGCATTTGCTGGACCCCAGCCGCACAAGTGAGGATAGTTTTAAAAGTAAAGTTTAAAAAAAGTAATTGAAAAATTATTAATAAATTAATACTTCATAATTATCAACTTAATAATTCTTATTTTTGTCATAAATGAAAATAGATTGTCATGCTCACATCATGCCCTCTCATTGGCCTGATTTAAAATATAAATTTGGTTATGGTGGTTTTATTCACCTCGAACACGATGAAAAAACCAAAACAGCTAACATGCTAAGAGACGATGGCAAATTTTTTAGAAAAGTAGAAGAAAATTGCTTCAACCCCGAAGCCATTCTTTGGGACATGTCCGCTCATCACGTGGATAAAATGGTGTTGTGCACTGTTCCTGTTCTTTTTAATTATTGGGCTAAACCCAAAGACACCGCTTGGTGGGCAGCTTTTTTAAACGACCACATTGCCAAAGTACAAAATGATTACCCCGATAAATTCATTGCCCTAGGGACCTTGCCTATGCAAGACATAGACTTAAGCATCAAAGAACTGGAAAGACTCAAATCCCTTGGCGTACCCGGTGTGCAAATTGGCTCAAACATCAACAAAGTGAATTTGGATGACAAACGTTTTTTCCCTTTTTATGAGGCTTTACAAAGTTTAGATATGTGCTTATTCATTCACCCTTGGGAAATGATGGGTGAGGAATATACCCAAAAATTTTGGTTGCCTTGGCTTGTTGGAATGCCAGCAGAAACCAGCAGAGCCATTTGCAGCATGATATTTGGCGGGGTGTTCGACCAATTCCCACAACTCAGAGTGATGTTTGCTCATGCTGGAGGCTCATTTCCTTTTACATTAGGTAGAATAGCGCATGGATGGAATGTAAGACCTGATTTAGTCAACCTCAATGATGTTCACCATCCAGCAGATTACATAGGAAAATTTTGGGTAGATGGCATCACTCACGATACTAAAGCATTTGATTATTTGTTGGATTTATTTGGAGCAGATAAAATTTGTTATGGAACAGATTACCCTTTTCCTTTGGGCGACCTAGAACACGGTAAATTCATTGAAGAAAATCCCAACATCAGTGCAGAAGATAAAAGTAAAATCTTTTCTCAATCTGTGCTCTCATTTTTAAATCTGAAAGGATAATAAGCAATGCACAACGACTTGTTTATAAGCAGTAGTTCAAACGAGAAATTCAAATTGTTGTTTGAATTACAGCAAGCTAAAAAAAGAAAAAAGCATGACTTGTTTTTGCTCGAAGGAATGAAAGAAATGGAAATGGCAATGGAGTCATCTGTTGAACTTTTTTCCATATATTATCAGCAAGACATAGTGGACTTAAACAAAATTACTTGGCTTAAACAGAACAATCCAAATACCTATTTTTATCAAATAGACAAAAGCTTGTACAGCAAAGTATGCTACCGCGATTCTACTGAAGGAATTATAGCCATTGCAAAAACAAAAAATTTAAAATTAGAGGACTTAAAATTATCTAAAAATCCACTGATATTAATAGTAGAATCGGTAGAAAAACCAGGCAACTTAGGGGCCATTTTGCGCACCGCAGATGCTGCTAACATCGATGCAGTGATATGTTGTGAGTTGCAAACAGATTTATACAACCCTAACATCATCAGATCCAGTTTAGGTACTGTTTTTACTGTTCCTGTAGTAGTTTCAGATAATCAATCCACAATGGCTTGGTTAAAATCAAAAGGAATAATCACCTTTTGCACCAATTTACATCAAGCAGCCAATTACCATGAATTAGATTTTAAAGAATCGATAGCAATTGTAGTGGGTTCAGAGGCAAATGGAGTAAGTGATGATTGGATCAAATTTGCTGATAAAAACATAAAGATACCCATGTTAGGCAAAATAGACAGCATGAATGTAAGTGTAGCCTCAGCAATTTTGTTATTTGAAGCAAAAAGACAAAGGGGGTTTTGATTCTATTTTTTAACCCAGTTTCCTACCGTTTTTAAAAAAAATCGACCGTTTTTAAAAAACACCTTGTTTTAAACTTGGCTTTTATTCAACTTTGTTTCATATTAAATATAATGAATATGAATAAAATAAAATACATCATCCTTTTGAACTTTTTTGTTATTGCTAATTTTTTATCTGCTCAAGATTATAACTTTAACAATTACAAATACCGTTTTCAAAAATTAAGAGGGTTTAGCACATACTATAATGTAAATGGAAATGGTATCAACCAAAAGCAAAAAGAAAAGGACACTCTGTATAATGATGAAACTACCGATCAAGATAAAAACAATTATTTTAAATTAAA
>CAYVDH010000178.1:0-7241 GCA_964450355.1 uncultured Flavobacteriaceae bacterium | reverse complement strand
ATTTAAATTTTTAGCTTAATAAAATGAAAACAATCCTCATCAATACCCATGAAAAAGTAGCTTTAATTAATATAAACATCATTAATTATGTTGAAGCTGAAGGTGCATACACATCCATTTATACAAGCGATTTCAATAATGTAAAATGTTCGAAAAACATTAACAATGTTTCAAAATTGTTAAATAGTTCAGACATTGTAAGATTGAGTCGTTCTTTAATTGTCAATATTAGTAATATTGAAGAAATTAGAAAATTCAATACATATTGTATTGTGTATTTTAAAAATAAAGCGAATATTGAATTAAGTAAAAATCTTTCTAATCGATTGATAAACTATTTAAGTGAATTTTACTTAAAGATTGATGAAACAAATCAATCTACATTAGTTGCTTAAGTGTTTTTAATAAATAATCATATTTTACATATGAATCATAAACACATGAAGTAATTATAAAAAAACGAATTGATTCCAATGATGAAATACCAAATGAATTTCATTTAGCTATGATTGATTTGATTAAGTTAAAATTGTAAATTAGCTATTTTCAATTGTAAGGGCGAAGCATTTTAATAGGATGCTTTTATTAAAATTAAAGTCTTCATTATTAATTGAATTTAATTTCATGTGCCCGCGACAAGATTCGAACCTGCAAGCCCTTGCGGGCACCACCCCCTCAAGATGGCGTGTCTACCAATTTCACCACACGGGCATTTATTACTTTTTTAAGAACGTTTTAAGTTGGGGCAAATTTAATTTAAATTCCCCATTTTTTTATAAATCATCAATAGCATCACCACTAAACTGCCTATGGAAACTATCAATACCGCTGCTGCACTCATGTCTTTTACTTTGCCTGCTTGTTCATTGTGGTCTGGCGATACCAAATCTACTAATTTTTCTATGGCTGTATTAAATCCCTCTGCTGCTAATACCATGACAATACAACTGATTAAAATCATCCATTCTGTGAAATTGTATTGAAATATAAAGGTACTCAATATCACTAAAACCATGGATACCAAATGCAATTTGAAATTTCTCTCAAACAACAATTGCCTGAATCCCTTAAATGCATAAACAAACGATTTTAAAAATTTATTCATTAATGTTGCCCTGTGTAGGTTTGAGGACTGATGTTTAATAACTTTTCTTTGATGTGTTCATCTACATTTAGTCCATTAATGAACTCAGTGATGCTTTCTTTTGTAATCGCTTCGTTTTTTCTTGTTAAATCTTTTAAGGTCTCATAAGGATTTGGGTAGTTGATGGTTCTTAATACTGTTTGAATTGCCTCAGCCACCACTGCCCAATTGTTGTTCAAATCGTTTTCTATAGCTGCTTCATTTAATATCAATTTGCCTATTCCCTTAATCAAACTGCCAAATGAAATCAATTGATGAGCAAATGGTGTTCCTATATTTCTCAATACTGTAGAGTCTGTTAAGTCTCTTTGCAATCTGCTGATTGGCAATTTAGCAGAGAGGTGTTCAAACAATGCATTGGCAACTCCAAGATTACCTTCAGCATTTTCAAAATCAATTGGATTCACCTTATGAGGCATGGCACTGCTGCCTATTTCACCTGCTTTTAATTTTTGCTTGAAATAATCCATGCTGATGTATTGCCACATGTCTCTGCTGAAATCAATTAAAATGGTGTTGATACGTTTCATGTTGTCGCACAGTGCAGCTAAGTAATCGTAATGCTCTATTTGTGTTGTAGGGTAACTTCGATTTAATCCCAATGTTTTTTCTACAAATTGTTTCCCTTTTTCATGCCAATTAATTTCTGGAAAGGCGATGTGATGTGCATTGAAATTTCCTGTAGCACCACCAAATTTAGAAGCCATAGGAATGTTTTCTAAATCTTTTATTTGAGATTTTAATCTTGAAACAAACACTCCCATTTCTTTGCCTAACATGGTGGGACTAGCCGCTTGACCATGGGTTTTGGCTAGCATTGGTATCTGTTTGTATTCAGTACTTAGTCTTTCAATGTCGCTTAGTAATGCATTGAGCTCTGGTAATACAACTTGATGCATAGCTTCTTTGATGCTCAATGGAATGGCAGTGTTGTTTATATCTTGGCTGGTAAGTCCAAAATGCACCCACTCTTTTAAAGTGCTCATGCCCAAATCATCGAGTTTTTGTTTGATGAAATACTCTACGGCTTTGACATCGTGGTTGGTGGTTTTTTCAATCTCTTTGATGTTTTGAGCGTCAGCTTCGGTGAATGATGAATAAATGTTTCTAAGGTCATTGATTTGTGTTTCACTTAATGCATTATTAAAATTAGGTAATTGCATTGAATTTAGAAAAATAAAATACTCTATCTCAATTCTTACGCGGTATTTTATCAATCCAAATTCTGAAAAATAGGCTGATAAGGAGTTAGTTTTGCTATGGTATCTGCCATCTATAGGACTAATGGCATTGAGTTCATTTAAATTCATCGGCACAAAGTTAATTTTTTTTAAATTAATAGAAGATACTCTAACTAAATTTGGTATAAATTAGCTTAAATAGGAGCATTATTACTTTTCAAATTTGATTATTTTGTTTGCGAATTGAATCTTGTCCTTTCATTTTGTTGTTTGTCGAAAAATGTCCTCGTTATTAATTGCAATTCTCTTTTTTTGAGGATTAAATCAATCAGAAATGAAACAATTTTTAAAATATACATTAGCAACTGTGGTTGGCGTTTTTCTCTCTTTTCTGTTTTTAGGTTTTTTGATGTTTTTTACTGTTTTGAGTCTTACTAGCTCAAAATCAAAAGAAACATTAGAAGTAAAAAATAATTCAGTCATTGAGTTGAACATTGATTACGATGTAGCTGAGAGAACAGAAGATGATTTTATGCAAATATTCAATCCAGAAGGAGGAAGTCATCAACTTGGTCTTGATCAAATTTTAAAATTAATAGAAAGTGCTAAGAAAGACAAAAACATCAAAGGAATTTTCTTGAAAACCAATTTAAACAATTCAGGGTATGCTACTTTGCAGGAAATCAGAAATGCTTTGAAAGATTTCAAATCAGCAGGAAAGTTTGTTTATGCTTATGCACCCTATTTCGATGAGAAAAACTATTACCTTTCCTCTATTGCTGATTCTATTTTTATTGAAAAAAGTGGCAATGTGTTGTTGAATGGTTTGTCTGCCAACATGGTGTTTTACAAAGATGCTTTAAGTAAAATAGGCGTTGAAATGCAGTACGTAAAGGTAGGGGCGTACAAAGGTGCCATAGAGGCCTATACTAGAAGCGAGTTAAGCCCAGAGAACAAAGAACAAATTCAAAGATATGTCAACAACATTTACCGAAATTTATTGAGCTCCATTTCTGAAAACAGGAAAATAGACACTTCAAGATTGCATAGCTTATTTGATAATTTTGATATCAAATCACCTGCAAATGCTGTTCAGTTTGGTTTGATTGACAAACTAACACATGTTAATTCTATTTTGAAAAATTTGAAAAACAAATTAGGTGTAAAAAAAGAGGATGAGTTAGAATTAGTAAAAGCAGATAAATATTTCAACACGTTGAAAGATGAAGATAAATCCAAAGATAAAATTGCATTGATATACGCTATTGGTGATATAGTGGATGGAAAAGGAGGCGATGGTTCTATAGGTTCGCTTTCCATGTCTAAAGCCATTGCTAAGGCGCGTGAAGATAAAAAAATTAAAGCCATAGTATTGAGAATTAATTCTCCAGGAGGTAGTGCTTTGGCAAGCGATATCATCATGCAAGAGATATTGTTGTGTAAAGGTGTAAAACCTGTCATTGTAAGCATGGGCGATGTAGCTGCCAGCGGAGGTTATTACATCAGCGCAATGGCCGATTCCATCATTGCTATGCCTAATACCATCACAGGTTCAATAGGCGTATTTGGATTGTTCCCTAACATGCAAGGATTGTTAAAAGATAAAATTGGATTGAATTTTGAAAGTGTAAAAACAGGAAAATATGCTGACTTTGGAAGAGTAGATAGACCCTTGTCTGAAACCGATAGATTTTATCTGCAAAGCATGGTCAATAGAATCTATGAAGACTTTACAAACGTAGTTGAGCAAGGAAGAAAATTAGACAGTGTAAGTGTTGAAAAAATATCTCAAGGTAAAGTATGGACCAGCAGTGATGCCATTGCTTATAAACTAGTAGATTCGTACGGAGGCATAAATGATGCCATTAAAATAGCAGCATATAAAGCAAAATTAAAAGAATATTCTGTGGTAGAATTACCAAAAAAAGAAGACCCTTTTTCAAAATTATTTAACGACAAATCAAATGCGATGTTTGATTCAAAATTAAAATCAGAATTAGGTGTTTTTTATACGTATTTCAATGCATTTCAATCTGCAGTAAACAACCAAGGTTTTCAAATGAGAATACCTTATTACTTGAACATTCAATAATTAAATTTACTATATCTATTTATAAATGAAAAAAACAATTTTATTCAGTGGCTTCTTTTTGGCCTTATCACTGTTTGCTCAGCATCCTGTTAAAGACTGGTATTTAAAATATTCTCCTAAAGATACCCTATTTGGTATTGATCTTATTGGGGCTTTGAAAGAAGTACCTAAACCAGATTCAGCCAAACCAGTTATAGTTGCTGTAATTGATGGTGGAACCGATTTTGAACACGAAGATTTAGATGAAAACATTTGGATTAACGAAGACGAAAAACCTGACAACGGTGTAGATGACGATGGCAATGGCTATGTTGATGATATTTATGGTTGGGATTTTATTGGAGGTCCTGAAGAAGATGTGTCTTATGACAATTTAGAGCTAACCAGATTGGTGAGAATGTACAGAGATAGATTTGTAAGCAGAGACCCAAAAACTTTAACTAAATCAGAAAAAGTTGATTACAACAGGTATTTAGAATTAAAAAAAGTACTTGAATCAACTTTGGTAGAAGATAAAAAAAGTTTAGAGTCTTATTCTTTAATGCGAAAATATATTTCTGAATTTGTAAAGGAAATGAAAACCGATACATTCACTTATCAAGAATTAGAAAATTTTAATCCTAAATCTCAAGAAGCAAAAGTTGGTAAATATTATTTGTCTGTCGCAATGAATAACAGCACTCAAACAAGTTATGAGCTTTTGAAAGATTTAAAAGATGGTTATGAACATTTTAATGCATCTGTTAATTACCAACTCAATCTTGAATTCGATCCTAGAGTAAAAGTAGAAGATAATTACAGCAACCAAGAAGAGAGATTTTATGGCAACAATGAAGTAAAAGGTCCTGAGGCTAAACACGGTACTCATGTTGCAGGAATCATTGCAGCTATTAGAAATAATAAATTAGGGAATGATGGGGTTGCTACCATGGCAAAAATCATGGTGCTACGCGTGGTGCCTAATGGTGATGAGAGAGATAAAGATGTAGCCAATGCTATTAGATATGCTGTGGACAATGGTGCTAAAGTCATCAATATGAGTTTTGGTAAAGGGTATGATTATAACAAAGCCATAGTGGATGAAGCAGTTAGATACGCTGAAAGCAAAGATGTATTGATCATTCACGCAGCGGGTAATGATGCTAAAAACACAGACAAAGAAAGCAATTTCCCATCACCAAGATATAAAAATGATAGCTTATGCAAAACTTGGATTGAAGTAGGAGCTAGTCAAATGAACCAAGGTCCTGCAGTGTTTTCGAATTATGGCAAAAAAACAGTCAATGTGTTTGCCCCGGGTTTTGAAATATACAACACAGTAGAAGATAACAATTACGAATGGTTACAAGGAACCAGCATGGCAGCACCTGTTGTTGCAGGTTTAGCCGCATTGATTAGATCCTATTATCCACATTTAACAGCCATTCAAGTAAAACAAATCATTGAATCGACAGTAGAATTACCAACTAAGAAATTTAAAAAACCGGGAAGTAAAAGAAAAAAGATTAAATACAAAAAACTATGCACTTCCAAAGGGGTAATAAATGCTAAAAAAGCATTAATTGCTGCTTCTAAAATTAAGTAAGGTATTAAAAATTAAATTATTAACCCAGTTTAAATTCAGTTTTAAACTGGGTTTTTCTTTTGTGGATTAAGCTTTAAAATTTAAATTTATCTTTGCAAAAAGATTCATGCTCAAAAAAACAGTCAATAGAATCAGAAAACAAAGAGATAAACTTTCTGCTAAGTCGGGGTTACCTCATGATTCGCCTGTTTATGTTGGAAAAAAAAGAGAAGACAGTGTTGTCATAGAATTGGTGGATTATAAACACGAAGAATTAATTGAAAAAACCATTGAGAACATTTCTGACTGCTCTAAATACAAAGACAAAGATTCCACTACTTGGATATCGGTGACAGGTATTCATCAAGAAGAGTTGGTGAAAGAGATTTGCACTCATTTTGGTGTGCACACCCTCATACAAGAAGACATTTTAAATACCCAACAAAGGACAAAAATTGAAGAGTTTGACGATTTTTTATTTGTCACTTTCAAGCACCTTTATTTGGTGGATAATACCAATGAAATAGAATCGGAACAAATCAGCATTGTATTGGGTAAAAATTTCATATTGTCTTTTCAAGAAACAAACAATAGCTTGTTTACAGAAATTAAAAACAGAATTAGGTTGATGAAAGGAAACATCAGAAACAAGAAGTCAGATTTTTTGTTGTATAAAATGCTTGATGCAGCCATAGATCAATATTTTGTGATGATTGATCACATTGGAGATAGGGTGGAGGATGTGGAAGAAGAGACATTGTATTATCCCAATAACAAAACAACCTTCAAAATACAAGGCATCAAAAAAAACATCATGATGATGAATAAGCACATTTTGCCAATGAGAGAAGCTTTAAACAAAATTGAGGCAGGTTCTAATGAATTAATTGAGACTAAAAATATCAATTATTTCAGAGATGTTTATGATCACACCTATCAAGCATACGATACCATCGAAAACTACAGGAGTTTGCTCAGCGATTTAATGAATATTTATTTCACTACCATGAGCAATAAATTAAATCAAGTAATGAAAGTGCTAACTATCATCAGCACCATTTTTATTCCCTTGAGTTTTTTAGCCAGTGTTTTTGGTATGAATTTTAAGTTTTTCCCAGGAATAAATTATCAATATGGTTACCATATTTTCTGGATAATTTGTATTGTTGCAGCTTTAGGAATGTTGTTTTATTTTAGAAAAAAGAAATGGTTTTAAATCAAATAAATTAAATAATAAAAAAAAGAATAATGTCTACACCA
>CAYVDH010000177.1:0-7241 GCA_964450355.1 uncultured Flavobacteriaceae bacterium | reverse complement strand
ATTTCTGATAGTTAATCATCATAATGATAATAATTTAAAATATAAAAATACATTTGCTTGAAAATCATTCAAAACATGAATTCAATATTAAGGAACACATTAGCTTTCATAGTAGGCACCATTG
The DNA here is from genome assembly GCA_964450355.1 of uncultured Flavobacteriaceae bacterium. Taxonomy (GTDB): domain Bacteria; phylum Bacteroidota; class Bacteroidia; order NS11-12g; family UBA955; genus CAYVDH01. The sequence goes on along the minus strand of CAYVDH010000177.1, from coordinate 7,117 downwards.
TAGGAGCCTTATGCAATGGATTAATTATTCAACTTGGTCCTTTAATTATTCCCAATCCCGAAGGAGTAGATAACAGTTCCATGGAAAGTTTAAAAAACACCATTCATTTGTTTCAAGCTAAACATTTTATTGTGCCGTTTTTAGCCCATTCAATTGGCACTTTCATTGGAGCTTTCTTAGCTGTTAAGTTATGTGTTTCCCACCATTTAAAGATTGCATTGATTATTTCAGCTTTGTTTTTTATTGGAGGAGCTTACATGGTGAAATTACTACCAGCACCTATGTGGTTCAATGTTACCGATTTAGTGTTAGCCTATTTTCCAATGGGCTATTTGGCCTTTGTATTGGGTAAAAGAAAACAATAATTATTTACTGGCAATAACAGTAATTTCGATGTTTACATTTTTGGGCAATGCACTTACTTGTATTGTTTCTCGGGCAGGAAAATCTTTAGTAAAATAGGTCGCATAAACAGCATTGACTTTGGCAAAATTTCCCATATCGGTCAAAAAAATGCTTGTTTTTACAATGTTGGAGTAATCCATATCAGCCGCTTTCAGCAATTCTCCAATGTTGTGCATCACTTGCTTGGTTTCCAACTCAATAGAGTCATTAATTAACTCCCCTTTTGTATTCAATGCAATTTGTCCGCTACAGTACAAAGTATTACCTAGCAGTACAGCTTGAGAATAAGGACCAATTGGTTCTGGGGCATTGGATGTAAATATGATTTTTTTTTCCATGTAAGTAGTGTTATTTTTGCAATTAAATGAACATAGCAGCAATAGGCTCAAAAGAAAGATTATCGGAATTGTCTTCAGTGCTTTCATTGAACTCATTGTCTTTTTCAGTTTTCGAAAATAGTGAAAATATCAACAACCAACAATTTGATGTCGTTTTTCATTTGAATTTTGATGAAAATACAGAATGCTTAAACCATTTTAAACATTTTGATTCTCATGTTTGTTTATTTCTAAATACAGTGAACATACAACTTCATTCAATAGATTTTTCTGAAATTAAAGCCCAAGTAGCTGGTATCAATGCTTTGCCTACTTTTTTAAACAGAACTACACTTGAATATTGTACGATGAGTCAAGATTTCAATCATGGAATGATAGAACAACTTGGATGGCCTAAGAAACAATTGATTCAAAGTCGAGTAGGCATGATTACACCAAGAGTGGTATGCATGATCATCAATGAAGCTTATTACACATTACAAGAAGGAACTGCAAATAAACAAGATATTGATTTGGGCATGAAACTTGGCACAGCTTATCCTTTTGGGCCGTTTGAATGGACTGAAAAAATTGGAATTGCAACTATATATCGCACTTTGGAGTCGCTTTGGAATGACACAAAAGATGAAAGGTACAAAATTTGTAGCTTATTAAAAACTGAATATTTAAAAGCTCGATGAACTTTTACAAATACACAATTCTTTTCTTGTTTTTTTTCGGAATTATTCCAATGGGCTATTCTTTCGATAAAGACACCATGTATTTGTGTAAAAATGATGGGATTAATTACAGAAACACTGTCACTTCGGGCAATCCAGTAGCTTGGTTATGGAGTTTTGAAATGGGCGATTATACTAGCAGTACTCAACAAAATCCTCCTCCAGTATTTTATAATACTGCAGGTATTTTCATGACCAGAGTTAGCACTACTTTTGATAATGGTGATGTTCAGTTGGATTCGGTCATCGTTGTTATTAAAGATTGGCCAATGCCTAGGTTTTATTTTCCTAATGATACAGGCTATTGCCAAAATGCAGCCTTTCCTATTCAATTAAATACAATTAATTATCCAGGCGCAATATACCAATGGAGTACAGGAGCAACATCTTCATCTATCACGGTGAATACTCCTGGAGTGTATTGGGTAAATGTATTGCTAAAATCCGATAGTAGAACATGTGACAGCATATACCAAGATATTACAGTAGTAGAATATGCAAATCCTACAGTAAATTTAGGCAATGATAGATTGATGTGCCAAAATCAAATCATACCAATAGATGCTGGTGCAGGAGCTGGATATACTTTCCTTTGGCAACCAGGCAATAACACCAGCAGGATTTTAAATGTAAGCCTACCAGGCACTTACAGTGTTACAGTTACTAATGCAGATGGTTGTTCTGCCACAGATGTCATTGAATTAAGGGATAGTTGCCCTCATTTAATTTTTATTCCCAATGCTTTCAGTCCAAATTCAGATTTTTTAAACGATGCTTTTAATAAAGTGTGGAATTTTACTCCTAAAGAATTCATTTTCAGAACTTACAATCGCTGGGGTGAATTATTGTTTGAAACAAGCGATTTAAATAAAGGATGGGATGGTAAAGTAAACAATGAACTGGCTCAACAAGATATTTACGTTTATCAAATACAATATTTAGATACAGACAATAAATGGTATCAATTTCAAGGCACTTTTTATTTGGTCAGATAATTCATTTCCACACACTGCTACCTTCACTGCAATTTTTGCAAATATCTATGTGCTCTCTTCCTTTTAACAATTGATTTCTAAAAAGGTGATAAGGCTTACTCCACCATATGTTTTTAAATGATTGATTGTTTATATTGCCTAATTGATAAGTGCCATCTTTATCGAAACAGCAAGGAACTATTTTGCCATCCCAAGTGATGACACAAGCACTCCATAGTCTCCAACAATGGTTTAACAACTTGTTTTTAATCTTAAATTTACCGTCCACTTCTTCATACCTTCTCAAATTTTCATTTTGTGGCATGATTTCACTCCCATTTTCAAAATCATAAATTTGAGCCGTTTTTATCGAAAGCTCATTTATTTTCAACTCTTTAGCTAAAGTTTTTACCTCATCAATTTGATGCTCATTGTGACTAAATACAATGAATTGCCATATGACATGAGGTGTAGAACTTTTGAGTCTTTTTTTGGCATCCATGATGTTTTTAGTTCCACTCAACACTTTTTCTAATTGACCGCCAATGCGGTATTTTTCATACGTATCTTGGGTGGAACCATCTATTGAAATTATCAATCTGTCAAGCCCACTTTTAACGGTAGCTTCAGCATTCTCAATTGTAAGATAATGGGCATTAGTACTGGTAGCAGAATACATTTTATGTTGGCTTGCAAATGTTACCATATCAATAAAATTTTTATTTAAATAAGGTTCGCCTTGAAAATAAAAAGTAATATAACCCGAAGTTATACTTAACTCCTTGATTGCTTTTTCGTAAACAGTAGAATTCAGCATCCCAGTAGGTCGTGTAAAACTCCTTAATCCGCTAGGACACTGAGGACAACGCAAATTACATGAAGTTGTAGGCTCGATAGAAAAACTAATAGGCATTCCCCATTGAATTGGTTTTTTTAATAGTTTAGAAACAGTATAACTCAAATATACTTTTAAAGCATTTGTAATTCTAAAAAAGGTAAAATTTTTAATGAGCAATCTCGAAATGTCTTTGATGTTGTTGTTCATTATAAATTAATCGTAAAATTCTACTTTAATGTCATCTCTAGTGTATCCAATTGATTTAAGGTTGTTACGTGCTTCTTTCATGCTTTCGGTCCAACCACAGAGATAAAATAGGCAATTGGGTTTGTTTTTAAATTGCTCGATATAATGAAGATGTATATAACCCTGAGCCCCGCTCCAATCTTCACGACTTAATACTGGTGTATATTTAAAATTATTAAACTCTTTTTCCAGTTGCTTAAATTCTTGATAATAAAGAATGTCTTTTTGAGTTCTACATCCGAAGTATAAATGTACAGGTAAATGATAATCTTTGTTAAATAACAAATCTTTAATCATGGTACGAAATGGAGCTACGCCAGTACCTGTGCAAATAAAGCAAAAAGATTCAGGTAAATTCTCTGTAGGCAGGGTAAATCTACCTTCGGGTAAACTAGCAAAAACACTATCGCCTATCTGATAGTTAAATATCAATGGAGTAGCCGCACCATCTGGTTTTATAACAATACACAGTTCTAGCACATTGGAATTGTATTGTATATCTGATATAGAATAACTACGGGTATCGTAGGTGTGATTAAGACCTGGAAATTTTAATATAACAAACTGTCCTGCTAGAAATGGCACAGGCAAAGCATATTCTATAAAGAACCTTTTTGTAGTTGGAGATTCAATGATGATGTCTATGATTTTTGTTTGATAAAATGGCCTTGTATTCAAATGCTAAAGTATTGGACAAATATGCACAAAAAAGGCCAATATTACTATTGACCTTATTTGTTACCTATGAAAACTATTAACCTCTCTTAATTTATATTTAAAAAATAAGAGTTCGTTGAATGAAAAAAAATTATCTTTTCTCAACGATACGAGCAGCTTTACCGCTCAAACCTCTTAAATAGAATATTCTAGCACGTCTTACTTTACCTACTTTGTTTAATTCTATTTTATCAATGTTTGGTGAGTGAATTGGAAAAATTCTTTCAACTCCTACTCCATTGGATATTTTACGTACTGTAAATGTTTTAGCTAAGCCTGAATTTCTTAATTGGATAACATCTCCTTGGAATAATTGTATTCTTTCTTTGTTACCTTCTTTAATTTTATAGTGAACAGTCACTCTATCTCCAGCTTTAAAAGATGGAATGTCAGCTTTCAAATAATCTTTCTCAACTAATTTTATCAAATCCATGATGTGTATAATTTTTGGGAGTGCAAAGGTATAATTATTTTTCAATTAAACAAACCTTTCCACAATTTTGCGTTGACAATTCTATTTTTTCAATGCATTTGGGTCAAAAAAAATAGTCAGTAAGATTCAACAAATTGAACTAACTGACTATTTATTAATTAATTATAATTTTTATGGCTTAAAAACAAAATCATTCATAAAGGCCGTAGTGAAATTACCTTCTCTGAAATTTTTGTCTTGCATTATTTGTCTTTGTAGTGGAATCGAAGTAAAAACACCTTCAATAACAAATTCTTCTAATGCTCTTTCCATCTTCACTATGCATTCCTCTCTGGTTTGAGCACTCACAATGAGTTTGGCTATCATGCTGTCGTAATTAGCAGGAATAACATAACTAGCGTAGGCATGAGTATCTACACGAATACCGTGACCACCTGGGATGTGAAAATTGGTGATTTTACCAGGACTAGGGCGGAAATTATGGTTTGGGTCTTCAGCATTGATTCTGCATTCGATAGCGTGTTTCATTGGTTCATAATCTTTACCTGAAATAGGCTGACCAGCTGCAATTAAAATTTGTTCTTTTACCAAGTCATAATTGATTACTTCTTCTGTTACTGGGTGTTCCACTTGAATTCTGGTATTCATTTCCATGAAATAAAAATTTCTGTGTTTATCCACCAAAAATTCAACCGTACCTACTCCCTCGTAATTAATGCATTGTGCTGCTTTTTTTGCAGCATCACCCATTTTTTTTCTGAGTTCAGTAGTCATGAATGGAGATGGTGACTCTTCTATTAATTTTTGATGTCTTCTTTGAATACTGCAATCTCTTTCGCTAAGATGACATACTTTGCCGTATTGGTCGCCAGCAATTTGTATTTCAATGTGCCTAGGTTCTTCGATGTATTTTTCCATGTAAATTCCATCGTTTCCAAAGGCAGCAGCAGCTTCAGTTCTAGCGCTGTCCCAAGCATTTTCAAAATCTTCGTCTTTCCAAATGATTCTCATCCCTCTTCCTCCACCACCAGCGGTAGCTTTTATGATGACAGGGTACCCAATTTCTTTGGCTAATTTTTGACCTTCTTCAAAAGAAGACAACAAACCATCGCTACCCGGAATTGTAGGAACTCCAGCTTTTTTCATGCTGTCTTTGGCATTGCTTTTATCGCCCATTCCGTTGATTTGTTCAGCAGTTGCTCCTATGAATTTTATGCCGTGGTCTTTACAAACCTGACTAAATTTGGCATTTTCGCTTAAGAAACCATAACCCGGATGAATAGCATCTGCATTTGTGATTTCTGCAGCAGCGATGATGTTAGGAATTTGTAAATACGATTGAGCGCTAGGTGCAGGGCCAATACACACTGCTTCATCTGCAAATCTTACATGTAAACTTTCTTTATCTGCAGTGCTATATACAGCTACAGTTTTGATTCCCATCTCTTTACAAGTGCGAATTATTCTCAGTGCAATTTCACCACGATTGGCAATTAATATTTTTTTAAACATCGATTAATGACTATTTTATTGATTGTGAAATAAAAAAGTAGAATTAGTTAGGTTCTACTAAGAACAATGGTTGGTCGTACTCTACTGGTGAAGCATTATCCACCAATACTTTTACAATTTTACCACTTACTTCTGATTCTATTTCATTAAAAAGTTTCATGGCTTCGATGATACAAACAGCTTTACCTGGTTTTATTTCATCTCCTACATTCACAAACACTGGTTTATCTGGGCTAGAGGAACGGTAAAAAGTTCCAATCATAGGCGATTTTATAGTCACATAATTGTCTGTATTTGCTGGTTTTTCTGCAGCTGGTGTAGAAGGCAATGCCGCAGGTGCTGCAACAGGTGCAGGTGCAATGGCAGCTGGAGCAGCAGCTATTGGAGCAGGAGCACTGTATGTTACAATATGTTCCGATGTTTTATTTTTTTTGATTGAAAGCTTAAAATCTTTTTTTTCAATTTCTACTTCATCAACGCCTGCTTTTGATACAAAAGTGATAAGTGTTTGAATTTCTTTTAAATCCATATTTTTAAATTTGTTTAGCTTGCAAAAGTATCACTTTTTAATAAAATCAGGTGATTTTTTATCAATTTTCACTAAAATTTAGCACTTTTAGCATAAAATGGAGCCAAAAACACAATATTTGTATTCTAATTTTGAGTTAAAATAGAACTTAGCTTTTCAATCATTTCTTTTTTTATTACTTCTAAAATTAAAAAAACTTTTTTTAACATATTTACCAAAAATTTATACAAACTAAATTTACCCTATTATGAGAATCAAGCATAATTTCGATTACCTCATGATCAATAGAATAAAATTGATTTGGGTTAAAAGTGGAATAACCAATACATCTATCGCAGGGACCTCCTATTTCATAATCATTTCCCATTAGCTCTATAATTTCATTCTTAGGTTTTCCAATTAATTT
>CAYVDH010000176.1:0-7567 GCA_964450355.1 uncultured Flavobacteriaceae bacterium | reverse complement strand
CTTAAATCCGCAGAAACTGTTTTATACATTGTGCTTTCTACAAAAGGAATTTTATTTTTAGCAAAAAAATCTGGAATGGTAGATTTTCTGATATCAGAACAAGGGAACAAATATTTTTCGTTTTTATGATTTAGAATGAGGTTAAAGAAATCAGATTCGAGATTGGTTTTAGGGAAAAACACTTTTCTTTTTCTCATGATGGTATATTTTTGGATGTAAAGAGCGATGCCTTCGGTCATACAAAAATATTTCATGTCGGGAGGTAAGTCTATTTTTAATTCTTCTACTACTCTGAAGAAATGATCAACTGCATTTTTAGCATTAAAAATAATAGCAGTATGTGATAAGATATTTAATTTTTTTCTGCGCAAATCTTTCCCAGGTATTGGATCTACCTGAATGAAAGAGCGGTAATCAATTTTGAGTTTAAGCTTTGCTTGTAAATCATCAAAAATGGATTTACCGTTTTCTGGTTTGTTTTGTGAAACTAATATCGTTTTTACTTTTGCCTCTTTATCCATTAAATATCAATTTAGTGACTATCTTAATTAACACCAACAAGGGTAAAATTTCAAAGCTGCAAAGATACAAAATTAAAAATATACTTGATTGATTATTATTAAAAAGTCCGGAAAAAGAAAATTTTACTATGCTTAACGAGTAAACTAATAAAATGAATCCAATTAAGAAGTAAACTATAAAATATTGATAGTCAAATATATTACTGTAATAAAACAAGGCCAATAAGTGTAGTAATGCCAAACATCCAACATAAAAAATCATTCTAAAAATGATGGCATAATCATGATTTAACATCGGTTGTTGGAAGGAAAATGAAAATAAAAACTTCAAAAATTGTATAAAAACAAAAAATCCAATGGTTATTCCCAAAATTTTTAAAGCCATCAAAAGTTCGTTATTGATGATTTCAGGGTAATGTAATTTTATCAATATCATTATAGCTACAGATATTGTGTTGCTGATGATGAACCAAGTTAAAAATTTACTACCTTTAAACACACTGGTTTGTGTTTCGTAAAACTCTCTGTAAAATAGCTTATTGTACCAAGCTTTGTTAATCAAGCTGTATTGCAGAGAATACACCGATTTAAAAATTATCATTAATACCAAAATAAATACAATCCAAAAAAAGATCAAACCATTGTTTAAGTTTTTCCTTTTGGGAGGATTATTAGAATTTGTCAGCGATTTTCTTTGATTAGCTTTGGATTGTAAATACACCACCACATCATGGGTTTTGATTTTAATTGGCACCAAAGTGTCTTTGAATATCGAATCTTGTTTGATGGAATCTAATTCATGTTGTAATTTGCTTACTAATTCGTTGTAATTAAACGAATCTTTGACGGATGTAGTATCTTGTGATTGGCAAGTAATTGCAATCAAAAACACTAAAAATGATATGAATTTATACTTAAAAATAACTACTTATTCCAAAATGAATTTTTCCTGTTCTAAAATCAAATGAGTTGTTTTTTTCTTTACCTAAAGCATAAATAATGTTTAAAATTCCTGCTTTAGTTTCAATATTAGCTCCAACGCCAAAACCCCATGGAGTATCGGTAATTAAACCATTTTGATTAATGGTTCTGTCTTCGTAATAAGCACCATTCCAAAAAGCTCTTACAAATGAATTTTGTCCTAAAATATACCTGTATTCCAATTCTAAAAGATTAAAATTAGTTGCAAATATACTTTGTTCATTAAAACCTTTTAAAGAATTAATTCCACCAGTTCTTATTGTTTCGTTAAAATAGATAGTAGGAGCAATCAAATGTTCAGCTTTTATGCCTAATTTAATGGTTGATTTTTGAAATATTGGAAAGAATACATCTCCTTGAAATTTCAATCTGAATTGATTAAAGACCAACTGATTCGAATCATATAAAGTGTAATATTGATTGCCATCATAAAATTTAATTTTTTCAATGGCTGTTTCTTTTAAAATTTCTTTTCTTCCTGCTGAAAATGCACCTTCCAATTGCCAACCTTTACGAGGGTTGAATAATTGATCCAAAAAATTAAAATTAAAAGCAATTCCATATTGTTTATTTAACATGGCATTGGTTATAGGAAATTGTTTTGTGTTTCTAATTTTTTGAGTATCAATGGTGTTTAAATTTGTGCTGTGTACTTGATAAAAAAATGATAAACCATTGATTCCTGATGTGTAATATTGAAAGCCAATTTGTCTCTGAAATGTAGTAAAAATAGTGTCATATTTTATTAATTCAATAGCAGCATTAATTCCAATCGGTCTGTTCATTAAATAGGGTAAATTAACGTGAGATTTTAAATCTTGTGACCTAGCTTGAAAACTTCTCCAATTCAATGAAAATTGTTTTCCTGATTGAAATAAATGGTTTAATTTCAATAAAAATTCACCTGTAAATACTACATTTTGTTTGTTGTTTCCACTGGATGGTGCCAAACCTATCAATGCATTTACTTGATCGGATTTTCTTTTGTTTAAAACATAATACGGCCGAGCTTTCCCACCAGTCATAAAAGCCATAATTGGTGCTCTTTCGCTGTATAAAAATGGCAACTGATTTAACCTCGATTGAGCTTTTAAAAATTCTTTTTCATTGTATGGTTTTCCTTCTTTCATACCGGTTACTGCTTCTAAGAATTTTTTCTTTACTTGCACATTGCCGTCTTTATGCAAACTATCGTAAACAAAGTATTGCTCTTTATTCAAACTGTAATTTAAGATTAACTTCTCATTCGTTTGAATGACACTGTCAATTTTAAAAATGGCAAAAGGATAACCATTATTCTCTAATTCATTCAATACTTTTTTTATCTGAAGTATGATTTGTTGAGAATCCAAACTGGTATTTTGAAAATTAAATTTTGAATTGACATCTTGCAAAGAATCAGAAGGATTGTATTTATACATTATAGAATATTTGTGGCCAAAATGTATAAAAGGATGTGCTGTTTTATTATCCCAATGAATGCTGTCTATATTGGATTCAATATAACCATTTAAATGGTAAAAGTGAATCATTTTCTTTAATTCACGAGTTATGCCTACACTGTCTAAATTGGTATTAAATTTATAATTTAATGGATTAATTGCAAGATGAATTTGATAATTCTGTGAGTATAAAATTTCCATAAAAAATAACAAGAAAATAATCAAGGTATTTTTTAAAATGATAAATTTCATGGCTCAAAATCTTTTGAACGTAAAATTGTTTAGTTTCTTATTTTTTAACTTTAAGTTTCATTAAAAAACCTACCTCACTCTGACTTAAATGTCTCCATTTTCCTCTAGGAAGGTCTTTTTTGGTGAATATACCAAAACTGATTCTATCTAGTTTTTCCACTTCATAACCTAAGTGTTCAAACATTCTTCTAACTACTCTGTTTTTACCACTGTGAATTTCAATACCTACATGTTTTTTATCATCTACTTCAACAAATGCAGCTGCATCGGCATGTACAAATCCATCTTCTAACTCAAATCCTTCAACTAGTTTATCCAAGTCGGTATTGGACATTTTTTTATCTAATTCAGCATGATATACTTTTTTAATTTCAAAACTTGGATGTGTTAATTTTTGACTTACCTCACCATCATTAGTAATCAATAAAACACCAGTTGTATTTCGGTCTAACCTTCCAATGGGATACACCCTTTCTTGAACCTTGTCAGCCAGTAAATCCATCACCGTTTTTCTGCCTTTGTCATCGTCTGTTGTAGTGATAAAATCTTTGGGTTTGTTCATCAAAATGTACACATAAGGCTCAGGTAATATTGTTTTTCCTTTGAATTGAACTTTATCAGTTGGTTTAACCTTATGACCCATTTCTTTCAACACTTCGCCATTCACTGTTACGTGCCCTTCTTGAATGAGTTCATCGGCTTCTCTACGTGAACAAATTCCTGAATTAGCAATGTATTTATTTAATCGAATGCTGTCTTTAGGTTCTGGTTCAGTTAAAGCTTTTTTTCTTTCTCTGTAATCCTTTTCTTGCCTGTCTTTGTATGTCTTTTTTAATTTAATCTCAGGGTCGTATTTAGGCCTAAAAGGTTTTTTAACCCCATTTTCATTTCCATTTTTATACCTATCATTTTCAAAACTTTTAGATTTATCACCATAAGATTTTTTATCATTATCAAATGGTTTACGGGATTTAAAACTATCTTTTCTATCGCCAAATGCAGGTTTATCTCCGTATGTTCTTTTATCGTTATCAAATGGTTTTCTACTTTTAAATCCATCTTTTTTGTCTCCAAAAGAAGGTTTGTCACCGTATTTTTTTCTTTCAAATCCACCAGCTTTTTCAAATCCACCCGATGGTTTATCACTCCATTTCTTTTTAAATTCTCCAGTTTTATTTTCTCTTTTATCACTGAATGTTGATTTAGAATAAGGTGATTTTTTGTCACCATATTTTTTATCTTTGTTGTATGGTCTATCTGAACTAAATTTTCTTTTTGGTTTATCAGAAAAAGAAGAATTTTCTTTTTTAGGTAAAAATCTAGGGGGAGCTAATTCATCTTTGTCATCACCGTAAGATGAAATTGATTTTTTTCTTTCACTGCGATTCTCATCGGAGTATTTTTTCTTAGGAAAAGAATCATTTTTCTTAAATGGTTTTTTTCCTTTAAAATCTTTGTTATAAGGCATTATTGGTGCAAAGGTAAGTAAAAAGTAAAGCAAAATGTTGATAAAGTGTTTTTATGTTTGGTTTTTTTACCCATAACTTCATTAAAATAATGATAATAATGAAAGGCATAGCACAACCAACCAATCAATTATATATATTATCAATACAAATGAGATTTTCCAGTTTTATAGATTTAACTTTATTGTTTATTTTAGAATTCAAGTATTTAGATTATTTTTGACCATTATTAATAAAAAATGTTTGAACAATTAAAAAACGCAAGGGTTTTAGTCACAGGAGGAGCTGGTTTTATAGGCAATAATTTAGTGAGAAGACTTCTACAATGTGAGGTATCACAAATTGTGATTATGGATAATCAATCCTCAGGAATGTCTGTATTTTTACCAAATGATGCCCGTATAATTTTTGTAGGAATGGATATTGATAAAATGGATAAGTTAAATTTTGTCATCAATCAACATACATTTGATTATGTTTTTCATTTGGCGGCTCACTTTGCCAATCAGAATTCTGTGGATCACCCTTTTAGTGATATTCAAACAAATATTGTGGGAACAGTTGGGCTTTTAGAAATATTGAAATTTCATAAAAGCCTTAAAAAATTTGTGTATGCCAGTAGCAGTTGTGTATATGGAACTACCGAAAACATGACAGAAGAAACCTACATTTACCCTTCTGAAACACCTTACAGTATCAATAAATATACTGCCGAACTATACACCCAGTATTATGCGCATTTATTTCATGTACCTACTTTAAGTATCCGTATTTTTAACACCTATGGTCCTTATGAAATGGCAGGAAAATACCGCAATGTTATTCCTAACTTTATAGAGAAAGCCATTAATGGCGAAGAATTAATTATTACTGGCACTGGAAAAGAAACACGTGACTTTACCTTTGTTGAAGATTTGGTAGATTTAATGCTTTTGGGCGCTTGTAGTGAATACAATGAGGGTGAAATATTTAATGGAGGAACAGGAGCCAAAACCGAGATTTTAAAAATGGCAGAAATTATTAAAGGTGAAACCAATTCTAACTCAACAATTACTTTTAAACCTGCCCGTAATTGGGATAAAGTAAAAGACAGAATGAGCGACACCAGCAAAAGTGCTAATGCCTTGGGTTATAGCCCCAAAGTAAGTATAGAAGAGGGTTTGAAAAAAACCATTAAATGGTACCAAGATAACTATGATAAGGTGAAGTCTCTTAAAAATTATTTTGAATAAATGAGTGAAAACAAACGAAAAGTTTTGGTGGTATTGCCTGCTTATAACGAGGAAGAAAATATAGGCGAATTGCTTGACCAAATACAATTTGCGCTTGAAGAAGATAGCAAAACAGACTATAAAGTATTTGTAGTTAATGATGGCAGCCGAGATAATACAGCGGCTATTGTGGAAGAAAAAGCCAAAACAATGCCTATAGATTTATTTACGCATCCAGTAAATTTAGGCTTAGGCGCCACTATACGCGATGGACTTTATAGAGCAGTGCAAGCCAGTAATCCAAAAGACATTGTCATTACCATGGATGCCGATGCTACACACAATCCTGGGCTAATATTGCGTTTATTTAGAATGATAGTAGAAGGACACGATGTTGTGATAGCTTCACGTTTCCAACCGGGGGCTAGGGTGATAGGTTTGGCTTGGTACCGTAAGTTATTAAGCTATACAGCCTCTATTATTTTTAGAATAACCTATCCAATAAAAGGTGTAAAAGATTATACCTGCGGTTACCGTGCATTTAGAGCCGATGTATTACAAAGTGCCATGAACGAATATGGTGATAAATTTGTTGACCAAGATGGTTTTCAATGCTTAGTAGATATTTTGTTAAAATTAAGAAGACGCAAGCTTTTATTTGGTGAAACCCCATTTATACTGCGCTACGACCAAAAGGGCGGCATGAGCAAAATGAATGTTGGCAGAACAATTAAAAATACCTTGATATTGATTGTGAAAAGGTTTTTTGTGAAGTAAATTAATATATGAATTTTATAAAAAAAGAAAAATCGATTTTAAAGTGGGCTTTTTTGAAATAAAATTAACTTAAGTTTACTCTAATAAAATGCCTATTAATAATAAAATAGAAAATGATATTGTAAATGCTATAAGAAATAGTAATAATAATGTTTGGAATTATATTTGTAAAACATATTATAAAATGATAGAACATTTTATTATCATAAATAGTGGTAATGTAGATGATGCAAAAGATATATTTCAAGAATCCTTGCTAGCAATTTACATTAATTTTAAAAGAGAAAATTTTCAATTAACCACAAGTTTCAAAACTTATCTTTACCAAATTAATAGAAATTTATGGTTTTCTGAATTGAAAAAAAGAAATAATACAATTAACAGTGTTAAGGATATCATTATTAGAGAGGATAGTGAAAATTATGAAATTAACAACGAAGTTGAAGAAAATTATAGTAAAATTGAGGAGGTAATTAATCGACTAGGTGAAAAATGTAAATTAATTATAGAATTATACTATTACAAAAAACATAGATTGTCTGAAATTGCTAATCAATTAAATTATATCAGCGAAAATTCTGTTAAAACACAAAAATACAAATGTCTTCAACAAATTAAACAAATGATGAAATGAATATTACAGAGCAAGATATTGATCTTTTTGATAAATATTACAATAAAGAATTAAATGAAGAAGAATTAAAACTATTAAATGACAGATTGGTAGCAGATACATTTTTCAAGATTGAATTTGATAAATATATTAATACTTACAATGCAATTGAACATTACTTTTCTTACAAAAAACAAAAATTAATAATCATAGATGAATTTAATAAAATAAAGGAAAATGACTTCATAAAATATAAAGCAATTAATAAAAAAATTTATAATTTTCAATTAATAAAAAAAATATC
>CAYVDH010000175.1:0-7583 GCA_964450355.1 uncultured Flavobacteriaceae bacterium | reverse complement strand
TTAACAACAACCTCCACCTGGAGTACAACAAGAAGATTTAACTTCGCTTAATTCAGATAATTTAACTTTTCTTTTTTCTTGTGGAATGCCACATGAGTCTGATGCAAGACAATCTGTGTATTTATTGACAAGCACAAAATACCCATTTTCTATTTTAAGATTATATTTTCCAATGGTTTCAGCTTGATATTCAATTTCTATTTCAAGGTTGTCTATATGCAATTTTTGTTCTGCTAATTGAATGATGTCAATTAATTTTTTTGGCGTCAATCGGTGTTCTGTATCGTTGGCATACCAAAGTTGTAAATTGGCAATTTTTTCTATTCTTTCAGTTCCTCCACAATCAATAAAATGCTTTGTTATGGCACCTATTTCAGTTAAATGAAAATGTGGTGGAATTTTTGTTCCATTTTCCAATTGAAATTGTATTTCATTTAGATTTAATAATTCTTGTTTTAATTCTTGTAATTTCATGTTAGCAGCAATTATTTGTTTTAATTAATTTTTGAGTAATGTCATTCATGTATAATTCAATCTTATTCATTGTTTTCAAGTTCAAGCAGTAACAAATTGATTTCCCTTCAATGGTTCCTTGAATGATGTTGGCGTTTTTTAATTCTTTAAGGTGTTGTGAAATGGTAGGTTGAGCCAAGGGAAGTTCATTGACAATATCTCCACAAATGCAAGAATTCACTTTTAGTAAATAATCAATGATAGCAATTCTGGCTGGATGAGCCATGGCTTTTAATATTGAAGAAATTTCAATTTGTTTTTTTGTATAATCATCGGTTTTTGTAATTCCCATATATTTTTATATTGCAATATTACGATAATATTATAAATAAAAAAAGGAAATGTCAAATTTTGTTACATTTCCTTTTATTTTAAAGGAGTTACAATGGTATTAAATTCCCAATTCTATTTGAAAAAATGCACTAAAATTCTTTGATGGTGTTGAGTAAATCACTCTTTTATCGGCATAAATGACATTGAATTGAAGTTTTGTTCTGTGTTTGTTTAGATATTTAGTTACACCTAACCAAATTTCGTCTTGTTTCTGAGCTTTGTATTGCGTATTTACATCGGCTTGTAATGTTGAATACCTTGCAGCTAATTCCCAAAAACTTTTGAAACAATAGCTCAATTGATGATTAAGTCCAAAACCTGTGTAGATATAATTCCCCGAAAATGAACTTGGAATAAAAGGTTGGTTTGATTCTCTTTGAATGTACTCAGAAGAAATTGCAATGCCCCTGTATTTAAATACAAAATCTGCTAAAATAGAATTGATGTTGTATGCTTTAGGTAAGTCTTTACCCAATTGACCCCCAGTTCGAGCAGCATGGTCATTAAATGAATATCCTCCAGCGATGGATAATTTGGGTTTTTTCTCTCTTTCTAAATCACCTTCAAAATAATCTCCTTTATTAGTGAATTGTCCAAAAGGCAAAAATTCTAGTCTTCCAGTATAAGCCAATCCAAAATTATTGCTTACTACATTTTGTCTTCCTTCACCTTGTGAAATTGCAGCTTTTGCAATAACAACTGATTTTTTTACAGGCAATTCATAAGTTGTAAAAAAACCAAAATCTCTATCTAAAGTTAAGGTAGCATTTACAATTGATCTATCTACAAATTGTTGTTCACCAGATGAAATTACCCTTTGTCTATTACCTGGGAGTTTTCCTTGACCAAAACCAAATGTTAAATTTTTATTTGGTTTAAAATACACCATAGCATCTCTAACTGGATTAGGTGCCACATTGATTTTTGAAGCTTCAGCATCACTCCAATCCATATCTCCTCTAGTGAATGATAATTGAATGTAATAGGTTAATCTTGGATCAACTACAAAACCATCCATTCTTAAACGCAATCTTCTAACTCTCATTTCCCAATCTCTTGTACTTAAATCTTTCTCTGAAATAGTATTTACACCTGCTCTGTTTTGCATTCTAAATCTGAAATTAATCTGAAAACTGCTGTCATCTGTTGTAAATGAAATGTTTTTTTTGGGTTTTGGGTTACTTGCCTGAATAGTATTTGTAAAGATGCAAACAAATACCATGATTATCCCTGTCTTAAATAAATTTATCATTTCCTTTTTGTTAATTTAAATGCAAAACAAAGGCTGTATTGTTATGTAATTGTTAATTGTATATTATTGTTATAATAATTTTAACTTTAATTTAACATTTGAAATGACAAATATTAACTAATTATGGGCAAAACTCATGATAAGATAACTATAACTTACATAGTTTTAATTCAGATTTTACAATAAATTAAAACGAATAAATTAGATAACAATAAAGAAAATATTAAGAAACTTTTTTTAAGTAAATAAAAAAAGTCCTGTTAAGAAATAACAGGACTTTAACAATAAATTAAAATTTAAATTAAAGGAACAATCTGAAAATCCAGTAAAATAAACCAGATAAAATCATGGTTACTGGCAAGGTTAATAACCAAGCAAGAGCAATGCTTTTGATGGTTCCAGCTTGTAAATTTTTAACCCCCTTAGAGGCAGTCATTGCACCGGCAACACCACTTGATAAAACGTGTGTAGTAGATACTGGAAGTCCAAATCCTGTGCTTAATCCAATGGTACCAGCTGCAACTATCTCGGCAGTAGCTCCTTCCGCATAGGTCATGTGTCTTTTACCAATTTTTTCGCCTATGGTTACTACTATTCTTTTCCAACCTATCATGGTACCAATTCCAATGCTTAAAGCAATCATGATCATCACCCAATAAATATCACTTGGTTCTAATATAAAATATGTTTTAAGTTTTTTGGATTCCTCTTTAAGTACTTTTTTTGTACCTTTACTCATTGTTGCATCATTAACAGTAAGTTCTTCTTTAATTCTTTTTGTCAGTTTTGTTAATGTTTTTCTAACTTCAAATTTTTCTTTTTTCTCAGGTTTTAATTGATGAGCAACTATAGCTTCTTTTGTTTTATTCAATTCAGTTACTAAATCAACTTTGTTGTCTTTAATTAATGCTTGCTCCATCGCAACAATGGAAGCCATAGAATTGTTGTCATTGTAATTAGGAGTTAAAGCGTATTGCAATGGAAAAAATGCCATCAATATAATCAATACTAAACCTACTCCCTTTTGACCATCGTTACTTCCGTGGAAATAACTAACTCCAGTACAAGTTGTCACTAATATAGCTCTCAACCATGTTGGAGGAACTGAACCTTGTACTGGTTCTTTGAAAATAAATTTTCTTTCTCCTTTTTTGAATATTTGCCGTCCAACAAACATTAAAATGATGGAACAAGCAAACCCAAACATAGGAGAAATTAATAATGACATTCCAATCTCAGAGGCTTTTCTCCAGTTTACATTACTAACTCCCTGATGAGTTAGAAAGAACACTATTCCAGCTCCTAATATTGAACCAATTAAAGTATGAGAACTTGAACATGGGATTCCAAAATACCAAGTTCCAACATTCCAAATGATGGCACCAATAAGAATACTAATGACCATGAACACTCCATCATAAAGATTGACAGAAGCCAAATCAGCAAGTGGCAATAAATCAACTATTCCCATAGCTACTTTTAATCCACTACCCACACCTATCATTAAACCTAAGAAATTACAAAAGCCTGACCATACTACTGCATAACTTGGTTTAAGGGTTCCAGTATAAATTACGGTTGCTACCGCATTTGCTGTATCATGAAAACCATTAACGAATTCAAAAATACAGACAGCTGCTATCGAAATTATCAATAATACAGCAAGTGAAGTTTCTAATCCAAACATAATGCTGCAATATTGAATTTTTAATGTTACTAAATTGTTACGGATTAGTTACAATAATATTATTTTAAACTTAACTTAACATCTAGTTCATTTCAATTCAAAAATGAAAACAAATTGACTTTTATGCTTAATCCTGTATCAGAGATATTAATTTATTCTTATTTAGACTTGCTAAAATATATGCTTACTCCACAACTATTTAACTTGTTCCTTCCTCCTTCCATTTAAAAAAATGGACATCATTTAAAGCAAAAAAAAGACCTCCATTGTATGAAGATCTTTTTAGTTTTTGTGGGAGCTGAGGGGTTCGAACCCCCGACCCTCTCGGTGTAAACGAGATGCTCTGAACCAGCTGAGCTAAGCTCCCTTTTTTGGTTTCGAGGGTGCAAAAATAAACTTAAAATTTGGAAAAACAAAAAAAATCTAAAAATAGATGGAAAAACAAAAAAACACAACATAAAGTATCCAAATACATTATTCTATCTAATATTTACAATCGTTAAACATGTTCATCCACAAACAATATTAACAATCAATTTTCTCAAAAATTAATCATCAACAAACAGTGATTTTATTTATTCCAAACAGGGAATCTCCCTGGAGTATAAGGCAATTTTAAGTTTTCTAATTCTTTATCAAGTTCACTCATTATAGACATTAGTTTTTCAGCTTTGGCATATACTGTATCGAATTTTAAAGTGATTTCCTTTAATTTTTCTATGTAAGTGTTTGTAGTCAATTGAGTTGTTGACCATAAATTCCAAACGATTCCTTCCATGGACCCAACAATGCCTGGCAATGTTTCAAACTCGTGAGATGATAAAACATGGTCACCACCTAATTCTAACAAGATTTCATTGTTTAATGAGATAGCTACTTTTAATAGGCCATTAGCCTTTAAGTTGTTACTTAATTGAAGCACTTTTATGTAGGTCAATTTGTTATTTATTTCATGACAATATTGATTCACTCCCAAAACTACTCTTCTTGTTTCCTTTAATTCTTTATTAAAGCTTTCATTTTTACTAATCTCAGTTTCAAATAATGATTTAAGGTTAAATTTATAAGATTCTCCAATTTTTGTCCAAGTATTTTGATGAAATAAATTAAATTCTATATTGTATTCACCAGGAATAGCAAAAGGACCTTTTTCTTCGCTTTCATAAGGATTATCTGGATTAGGAGTATAAAAAGAAACAGGACTGTTAGTATTCATTCTGCCATCCCATACCAATCTATAAAACCCTTTATTTGCAGGCATTTTAATGGTTTTAATTAATTGACCATTGTTATCTTTTATCCATGCTAATACATATGGTGATTCTTCCTTTTGTTCTAATACAATGCTGTCTTTGCTTGGATAAAAATCATTTACTGTTGATTTTTCTTTTTCAATTCTAATTTCTTTTAAGGTTTTAACATCTTGATTTAAATAATAAGATACTGTCACTCCTATTGCAGGATTAGGAGCATTGTAAAAACTTTCACCTTGAAAAGATTTTCCTTTGTGTCCAAGTGGAGTTGAAGGAATAAATACTTTACCATCTTTGATATTAAAAACACTTAATTTATCAGTATTTATTTTACTGTTTAATTCATTTAACTGTTTAAGGGGAGAATAATCATCTAAAATCCAAAATCCTCTGCCAAATGTACCTAATACAAGGTCGTTTTCTCTTTCTTGAATTGCTATTTCTTTTACCATGATGGTTGGTAAATTACTTCCTAATTTTTCCCAGTTTTGACCTTTGTTGATGCTGCAATAAGCACCAAACTCAGTACCAACAAACAACAAATCTGCAACATTATGATCTTCAGCTAAGCATTGTACTGAGCCTCTTTCAGGTAAATTATTTTGAATGGCTTGCCAAGTTTTTCCATTGTCAATTGATTTTAAAAGGTAAGGTTTAAAATCTCCATTTCTATGGTTATTGAATACTGCATAGACTGAATTTTTATCGTGTTTTGAGGCATAAATATTTTGAACTAATACTTGATTCGGTACTCCTGAAAATGACGAGTATTTTGTCCAAGTTTTACCACCATTATTTGTAAAATGAATTAATCCATCATCAGTTCCTGCATACAAAATATTGGCATCTAATGGGGACTCAGCAAAAGCTGTAATATTGCCATAAATACTAGTTGATTGATTTTTTGCAACAGCATCTATACTCCATACCTTACCCATAACAGGCAATTTATTTCTGTCTATTCCCCTGCTTAAATCTTCGCTAATCACTGTCCAAGTATTTCCTTTGTCGGTACTTTTAAATACTTTTTGTGCTGCAAAATACAAGGTTTGAAGGTTGTGATAACTTAGATGTAACGGAGCATCCCAATTGAATCTGTATGCGGCTTCTCCTGGTTTTTCTTGAGGTTTAATATCTAAAGCTTCTCCAGTAACTTTATTGTATCTAATCAATCCTCCATATTGCCATTGTGAATAGACAGTATTAGGGTCTTTAGTATCTATTACGGTTTTAAATCCATCGCCTCCAACCGTTACAAACCAATCATAATTATGAATTCCGCTTGCACTTAAAGTCCTTGACGGCCCCCCTAAAGTGTTATTATCTTGAGTTCCTCCATAAATGTTATAAAATGGCAATGCATTGTCAACACTTACTCTGTAAAATTGAGTGATTGGTAAGTTCGATTTATAATTCCAAGTTTTACAATTATCCCATGTTTCGTATAAGCCGCCATCACAACCCATTAATTTATGATCCGTATTTTCTTCATCTATCCACAAAGCATGATTATCTACATGTTTGTTTTTTTCACCCATGCCATTAAAAGTTTTTCCAGCATCTGTACTCACCATTGCCCAAGTGTTCATGGAATAAATGGTATTGATATCTTTGGGATCTGAAAATAATTCCATGTAATAATTACCTGCAGTATTATGCCCTGATTGTTTCACAAAACTTGCTCCCCTGTTTTTTGACAAGTATAAACCTTGTTCCTCTATCATGGCATAAACATAATCAGAATTTACAGATGAAATTGTTAAAGCAATTCTTCCTAAATCACCACTTGGTAATCCATTGGTTAACTTATTCCAAGTCACTCCATAATCGGTACTTTTATACAAAGCAGATTCAGGACCACCACTGATGTAAGTCCACTCGTGTCGTCTTCTTTGATGAGCTGTGGCATACAATGTATTGGAGTTTTTAGGGTCAATGTATATTTCATTGAATCCAGTGTTATCACTTACAAATAAGACTCTTTGCCAAGTGGTTCCACCATCAGTTGTTTTATAAATTCCTCTGTCACCCCCTGAATTCCACAAAGGTCCGTAGGCAGCAACATATACTGTATTTGAATTATTGGGGTCAATAGCAATCATACCTATGTGTTCACTGTTTTTTAATCCCATGTTTTTCCATGTTTTTCCATCGTCTTCAGATTTATAAATACCATCACCATAAGCTACACTTCTTTGGTTGTTGTTTTCACCGGTTCCTACCCATATGGTATGCTCATTATTAGGGTCAATTTTTATGCAGCCAATAGAAAAGCTACCTTGTTGATCAAATATTGGATAAAAACTAGTTCCTGCATTTTCAGTTTTCCATACACCACCACTCGCTGCTGCGATATACCAAATGAATTTGTTTTTAGGATTTACAGCGATATCACTAATTCTACCCGAAGTAACTGCTGGTCCAATTTCTCTGAAGGTTAAACTGTTTATTACAGTTTTACTGGGGTTATTTTCATTTTTTTTGGTTTCATCTTTAGTGCTTTTTGATTTTTGTGAAAACAATAAAACTGGAAATAATAAAATAA
>CAYVDH010000174.1:0-7592 GCA_964450355.1 uncultured Flavobacteriaceae bacterium | reverse complement strand
AGGCTGGATTTTTTCAACATCATATTGGGAGTATGTAGGTGAGAGTAGGTATGATAAAGCGATGATGATTACACAAAAAACAGAAAAATTAACAAGAGAAATACATGACACATTCAATCATATAGGGATATTAAATAAATGGTCGAACATATACCATGATTTAGCAAATTATTCTGCAGGAGTTCAAATTTCGTTTAGAGCCATAGAAGAAGCTAAACAATTTAAAAATGAATTACTTATCGCTGCTTCATATGTTCAGTTAGCCATGAATTACGATGATTGGGGCAAATACGATAGCGCCATTCATTATTATTACAAAATTTTCAAGTTGCCATTTAAAGAGCCATTTGATTTCTCGCAAGTATATAATAATTTAGGAAACACCTATTTAAAAATTAGGCAATTGGATAGTTCTTATAAATATGTCAATTTGGCTTATGAAATAGATAAATATTCTGATAAGTCATATGAATTGGCGACTTGTATCAATAATTTAGGGCATATATTTTTATTGAAAAAAGACTACATCAAAGCAAAATATTATTTAGATTCAGCTTATTATTATTCAAAGAAAAGTGCCAATCATGAAAAATTAAGAGATGTGAATTACACACTGTATTTGTATTACAACGAGACAGGGAATCACAAGTTGGCTTTAGACCATTTAAATGATTACCACAAATACAAAGATTCTATATTGGATGTAAAGCGATTAGCTATCATCACTAATTTAGAATCAAAAGCCAAAGAGGCCAATTTTCAAAATGAATTGTTAAAATTAGAAAATGCAAAGTCAACAAGAAATAATTGGATCATCATCATAGTGGCATTGTTGTTTATTCTATTGCTTGTATTAAGGCAAGTGTATTTAAAAAGGCAAAGAATAGCCAAAGAAGCTGAGTTGAATCTACAAAAAGAAAGATTGAGGATATCTAGGGATTTGCATGATAATATTGGCGCTGAATTAACTTATATCTCTTCATTTATTGACCAACAGGTATTGAAAATACAAGATGAAAAGTCGAAAACAGATTTGGAAAAAATCAGTGAATCTAGTCGTTTTGCAATGTCGCAAATGAGGGAGACAATATGGGCAATTCAAAACAAAAAAATAGATGTTGAAGAGTTAAATGACAAATTAATCAATATCATTGATAAGTACACAAAAGTAAATAACATCAAAACAGAGTTTTACCATCAAGGAGAGAATTACACCATCAAACCTGCCATGATAATAAACATCATAAGAGTTACACAGGAGGTAATAAATAATGCAATAAAATACTCTGAATGTACTGCTATCAGTTACAAGATGATAAGTGAAAAAAATTGTTTGGACATAAGCATTAAAGACAATGGAAAAGGATTTGACCAAGAGAAAGTGAAAAAAGGGAATGGGTTAAATAACATGAGAGAAAGAATAGAAGAGATAGGGGGTAATTTCACATGTATAACAAAAGTAAATGAGGGGACAGAAATAAAATTTAATATCCCACTTTAAATATGATGAATTTCGTATTTCATATTGAATAATTTAATTTTTAATTTGTAAATAAATGAATATTCATATTGCAATTGCAGAAGACAATCAAAAGTTAAGTGAGCTATTGAAAGAGAAAATAGAACTAAATTCAGATTATAAAGTCGTTGTAATGGCAGAAAATGGGAAAGATTTGTTAGATAAATTAAATGATAAACAGCCCATTGATGTTGTTTTTATGGACATCAACATGCCAATAATGAATGGAATAGAGGCGTCAAAAAAGTTGATTCAAACTTATCCAGAAATTAAAATCATTATATCTTCTATTTACGATGATGAAGACCACGTGTTTGATGCAATAATAGCAGGAGCAGTTGGATACATATTGAAGGATGCAAAGAAAGAAGAAATACACAGAGCTATAGAGGATGTGTTGAATGGCAACGTGCCTATGAGTCCTGAGATAGCCAGAAAAGCATTAAAATTGATTAAATCGGGTAAGCCAAGTGTTCAAGTGAACGATGATTATAAATTAACTGCTCGCGAAGTGGAGATATTGAATCATTTAAGTAAAGGATTGCAATACGATGAAATTGCAGGGAAATTATTTATAAGTACTGGCACAGTTCGCAAGCACATAGAGAATATATATAAGAAGTTACAAGTGAATAACAAGGTAGAAGCCATTCAAAAGTTTAGGTTTAATTTGTTTTTTTGAATGGCTTCAAAATGAAATTACCATTTAATCATTTGGCAGATAAAACCACCCATCAATGCAAAATTGATGATCCAGTATCCACCGTTGATAAGCATTAGTTTCCAAGGTCTTTTCTCATACAAACCCATGGTGATTATCATAGGCAATGCCATGAATACTCCAAACATGGTTCCGTGTAAGGCACCATGACCAAAAGTACGGAACATCTCATTCCACAATTTATTAGGGTCAATAGGAGTTCCATCAAAACTAACGGCAATTTTAGCAGCATATTCTGCTTCAGTTAAGTTGCCCATTGAGCCTTGTAAAAGTGAAAATAATCCCATTTGGTGAATGACAAATGGCGACAAGGCAAACGCCATTAAAAAGGAAACGATGTAGGAAATAACCATGATTTTAGGCATGGCCTTTTTCATCTCTTCAGGATTTCCCATTTCAATGCCAGTCATGGCTGCCCATGAATTTCCAAAGACATTTTTGTTGTAATAAATAAAGCCGACAATTAATGGAATTAATGCGGCAATTGCTAAAGTAAGAATCATGCTCATAATGTTGTATTTTGTTTAATTGTTGAAACAAATGTATTAAACAAAATGCTAAAACAACACAATTTATTTTTCAGAAAGTAAAAAATTCAACCTAAAGAAGTTGATTATGAAGTGTTTAATTTTAGTTATTAGTACTTGTGAAATACAAAGGATGCCCTCATTACTACGGAACGGTACATTAAATCATAATCAATGATGGCTTGATAACTACTTAATGCTGTTCCAGAAACACCGTATTGTTGATAGGAGGCTTCCAATCGATATGAACATGAGCTTTTTTGTTTAAATGTTTTTCCTATCCCAATCTCTAAAAAAGGATGGTTATTAGCCTTAACGCTTTCAGAACCAATTCCAATGGATATTCCTCTTTTTGCAAATAAATAATAGTCTTTTTGTGAATTGAATTTGTTTGTTAGTTTAATCAGTCCTCCGTAATACATAGGTAGGCTACCTGTGTTGATGATGTGTTTGTCGGAACTAGAAAATATTTTTAGTCTAAAATATTGTATATCCACGCCTCCAGTTAAAGCTAAAAATCTTATAGGTTGAAAATACACTTGAGTATTCATGCCTATATTAATGAATTTAATACCGCCCATTTGTATTCCCACTTGGTAGTGGAAAAATCTATAATCAATAGGGTATATAAATTTTTTAAACTTAACAGAGTCAGATTTTAAAGTATTGTATTTTGAATTACATTCGATTTGAGAAAAAATATTTTTTTGAATATTTGGGTATGAAAATGCAACACCACAAACAAGTAATAAGGATATTAAAACTAACTTATTAATCAAACAATCAAATTATTTGTAATCTAGGTTTTTTTCTAAATTCAGTGTCAAATCATTCCAGTTGATTTTGTATTGTCTCAATCCGTTTTGATGTGTAGTGATGATGATATCGCTGTTAGTTGGATGTTGCATGATGTCAAAAGCAACAATGTTGTTGAACTTTTTAGATTCTTTTAAATCGTCTTTGTATTTTGCATTGAAAATTCTCAACCCATTGGTACCTTCACCAACAAATAAATAATTGTTTATTAAAGCCAATCCGTAGGGACTTTTCATGTCTATTGTTTGGACTTCTTTAGCTCTACCAGATTTTTTTATTTCCACAACCATTAACACATTTTCACTAGGAGAACAACCTTCGTTAGTCACAGAACGCAAGGTGGAATAAGCATAATCACCAACTGCTAATACTGGGTCACATGATTCTTCATGATCTACATTGCCAATTTCTTTTGGATTGGATGGACTTTTTAAATCGTATATAGTTAATTGAGTTTGAGAGCCTAAATACAATCTATCTTTGTCAGTGTAAATGGTTTCTGTATTGTCACCAATTTTTAGTTCTTTCACTTTGTTAAAATCTTGGTTGTTAGAAAAAATGTGCATTTTGTCGATGCCAACAACATACACGTGGTCTTTGATGACGCAAATGCGATTAATAGTTCCTTTGGATTTACCGTTATTACCTGTAAACATGGTAGGCACTGAAGAAAGTGGAATCATTTTTTTTCTGTAATCGATGTATAATTTACCATCCTTTTTTATGGATTTAGCTTCTTCGCTGTTGTAATCAAATTCATCGGTAGCATTTTGGTAAATAAAACCAAGAATGACTTGCCCTTGGTTATTTTTTAATTGAGTGTGAAAAGCGTTATTCACCCTTTTAATTACTTTGGGGGTGCGGACATCAGTTAAGTCTATTTTCAATAAATCATAACCAGATTCAGCGTATAAATAATTGCCTTCAACATAAAATTCTTTGCAAAATGGGATGTTTAAAAATCCAACTTTAGAAGGGTTGGAGATGTTGTTGTCGTCAAATAGATGAATTCCCTTAGCTCTTTCTCCAATTAAAATGCAATTATTTCCAATGTAGTGACCCATAGGTTTAACAATTTCTTTAGATGGTTCCAATAATGGAATGTTTCTCAAAGAATCTAAATCGCCATAAACTGCAATGGCTTTAGTGTAATTTATTTTAATGCTACCAGTTGTTTTTGAGCATGAAATGATGGCAAAAATAAATGCAATTGTAACGATTGAAATTAAGGTTTTTTTCATGTTTCAATAAATTAAAGTAATCAAATATAACTTTTTTTCATTTATAAAAACAGTTTACATTATAAAATTGTTTTTTTTTCGATAAATGAATGGTTAGCTGAAGTGAAATTTTTCTTTAATGATTTTTTCATAAAAAATACTTTTGTTCGCTAGTATTAGTGCTAATAATATAAGGTGAAAAAATAAATACAGAAAAGTATTAGAACCACTTTTCTTTGTTAGCCAAACTTATGATTTGTGCTTTGCTGTTGACATGTAATTTTTTATAGACATTGGCTATGTGTTTTCTAACTGTGAGTGTATTAGAGTCTAATGTCTCAGCTATCCTTTTAGCATCCAAACCTTTAATTAGGAGCTCCAATATTTTCTTTTCTTTTTGAGTCAATGTCTTTTCTATAATGGAATCTGGAATCACGTCATTGTCTGCTTTTACAAGCATTTCTAAGGCCTTTCGAGCTATACTTGGACTGATGCCGCTACCACCATTTTCCATGGTTTCGATTAAGCAATCATATATTTTTTGCCCGCTTTCATGTTTTAATAAATATCCAACAGCTCCCGCTTTTATCGCATCAAAAATGTGTGCATCGTCATCAAAAACAGTATAGGCAATGAATTGCATTTTGTTTTCATTCAATTTAGATAAGCGAATGGTTTCTGCTCCAGACAATTTGTCCATTTTAAGATCCATAAACACTACATCAGGTAGTTTGTCTAATGGCATTCCTTTGGTTTTTTCAATGAACTCTTCACCACTTTGGCAAATACATATTAGTTTAACATCGGTGTAAGAAGAAATTTTTTCTTTGAAATCGCTTCGGTTTACAGCATTGTCTTCTACCAGGGCTATGTGATATTTTATTTCCAATTGTTGCTCACAAATTTAATTAATTAATTTTTATAATGTTTATACTCAATTTGAAGTATATCATTGTTATTTTAATAGTAAATTTATTTGCATTTGAATATTTTAAATTACAACACAATTAGTTGGATGTTTGTGCCATTGGTGTCCGACTTGATGCTTAAATTTGCTCCCATTTTAGAAGCTCTTTTTTCTAAATTTAACAATCCATTTCCTTTTATGGTGTTATTTTTGTCAAATCCTTTGCCATTGTCATTAAATTCTATTTTAAATCCGCTTTCATGGCTAGTTATTTGACAAGTTATTGTTTTGCATTTGCTATGTTTCAAGGCATTGTTAGTTATTTCTTGTAGCATGTTTAATAAATCTAATGCATCTTGAGGTTTAAGTGTAGAATTATTGATGATTTGGTCTTCGAACTCATAATTGATTCCATCAAAATTAGGGATGATTTTTAGAAACCAGTTTTTGTATTTGTCAAATAAATCACGAACCGAAATGTTTTCCATATCCAATACCCATACTGTTTGATTCAGTTTTTCAATCAATTCATTGGATGTGTTTTTAAGGTTCAAAACTCTTTGTTCATTGTAATTGGATAACAGATTATTGATGCCAGTATATAAACTGGATGCATAAGCTCCAACACCATCATGTAAATCGTTTGAAATTCTTCTTCTTTCTTGTTCTATTTCTTTGTTCAATTTCCTCTTTTGTCGGTTTTTTATGTATTTAAAAGAATAGTAAAAAACCAGCAATGTTATGACCAATAAAGAAGCTAAACTCCAAATGTATAACTTTGAGATTTTTAAATCCAATAATTGATTTTTAATGATTAATTCTTTTTTTTCTGTTTCATATTTTGTTTCTGAATCAGCAGTTAATTTTAGATGTTGTTGTTTTTGTAATGAATCTTTTAAAATCAGGATAGTATCTTGTATTTCACTTAAAATTTTGTAATCTTTAGCTGATTTATAATTTTTTGCTAATGCTTGGTATAGAAATAATTTTTTTTCAACCCAATTGAATTTTTCAACCATTTGCAATCCTTTTCTAGCGGTATTAATTCCTTTTTTCGTTTCATTGTTTGAAGCTAAAAATAATGCATATTGAGCCATATCACTAACAATGTAAAATGTGTCTTTAGTTTTTTCTCTTATTTTCAAAGCTTCTTCAATGTCATTATTTGCAGATGCCAATTGTTTAGTTTGGATGAAAATATCCGAACGAATCATCAGCCCATTTGCTAAAGCTGTCCATTTGTTTAAGTTTCTTGCATTGGCAATTCCTAAGTTAGCTAATTCCATTGCTTTGTCATGTTTGCCAATGTTGTTGTAACAACTGGCGGTGTTTAAAAATAAATTAGTGATTTTACTGCGCCTTTCTTTAGTTTTTATTAAATCAATTCCTTTTTCAAACCATTGGATTGCATCTTTGTATTTATTACTTTCCATAAACATCCAACCTATAGACAAATATGAATCCATTATCAAACTTGTATCCTTTGTTTTTTCAGACAAGTTTATCGATTGGTAATGTATTGAAAGTGCCTTTTCAAATTCGTTTTTTTGATATAAATAATTGGATTTTTCAAATAATATTTTGCAATAAATCCAGTCATTTCCTTTGTTGTGTTCACAATAGGCGAGTATTGTATCACATAGTTTTTCGGCAGCATGGTATTGGCAGATATCATCTAAATAATACACCTTAAAATACTTAAATTTTAATTGTTCTTTAGAGTTTTTTTCGCTTATACTTAATCCCCAATGAATGTATTTTTTGAAACTATCAATCGAATAACTAGTGTATCCTTTACACAATTCATCAAGAACTTTGATTTTTTCAATGTTGTTATGGTTTGAATATAATTTTTTTAATAAATCGGGATTTTGACCATGGG
>CAYVDH010000173.1:0-7700 GCA_964450355.1 uncultured Flavobacteriaceae bacterium | reverse complement strand
CTTAGCCAAAAGTGAACAATGGAAGTTTAAAGTGAAGAAAAAGGAGGAGAAGAAAAGAAATACAACTCATATTACTATGATGAATAATTACAATACAAATCCATACACTGTAAATTTGGAAGATTCAGTATCATTAATATTTGAACAAAATTATTTTATAGATTTTAACAAGAAATGGGAATTAACATTAAAAAGAGAATATGATAATAAAGAAAATAAAATAGTTTTCCAACAAATGGAACAAAGATATCAAGGTCTAAAAAACATTAAACTTGTACCATTTGAAAGTATGCAAATTGAAACTAATAAATTTTATTTATTAGAATTAAAAAGCGAAAAAGGAGAAACCTTTTATGCAAGAATAATATTTAAATCCAAAAATTAAATTTTAAAAACATGAAATTAAAATGAAAAAATATTTTAAGTGTAATAAGAAAAAGTAGAATAACAAAACCAATGTCTTTGTTACTAACTTTTTTAATTATAGAACCTTATTTTATAGGTTTAAAATTGTATGCAAATGCAGGAGGACCAACACAACCTGAATTTTCAGGATATACAGCTATTGGAAATTCTGATTTTGTAGATCCATTTACAGGGAATGTTGCATACTCTATCCCGCTATTTGAAATAGGGGGTTATCCTGTAACTTTGTCATATAGTGGAGATATAAATCCACATGCAGATGCTGGATGGGTTGGTTTAGGTTGGACTTTAAATTTAGGTTCAATTAATAGAGCAATGAGAGGAATACCAGATGATTTTGATGGAGATGAGGTAAATGTAAAAAGAAATAGCAAACCCAATATAAATGCAAATATTGTTTTTAATAACATAAAATCTGAAACTGTAGGTATGCAAGAAAAAAGAGGAAATTCAACTTATGGTCAAAGTGGAAAAATAAAAATGGCTAGTTATAAATTGGGACTAAGTTGGGATAACAATACTGGAATAGGAATTGGGTATGGAGCTAGTTGGGAAAAAAGAACAGATCAATTTTCAACATCTGATCCATATGATTTTTCAAAACCAGGAGATTCAACAGCTCAAATTACTGCAAAACTATTAGAATCATTGAAAATGCCTCTTGTAAAAGGAGCAGATACTACATTTACAGGAATAAAGTATTCCCCATCTTTCAGTATAGATTATAATTCAAAATCAAGAACAACAATTTCATCAAACTTTATAAATGAAACAGGAAAACTTAGTTTTTTAAAAAATGCAAACATCAATTTTAATTCAAAATCATCACAAGTAGATTTAGGGATAGATTTTGGAACACCAATTAAAAATAATGGACAGTTTGCTTATGGAGCTGATTTTTCCAAATTTTATGGAGTTCAAGTTCCACCGCCTGAGACTAGAACAAGAACTTACACATTACAATTAGATTTTTCTAAGGGAACACCAATTAGACAAAAAAGAAAACTATCAGGGGTAATGACAGTTACTGAAGAGCATATAGTAAATAAAAATGTAAATAAAAAAGCTTACGGATATTTCCATATGACAAATAAAAATTTTGAAGAAGGATCGATAATTGATTGTCAAGAATTGCCAAACAGTATTAATAAACAAATGGAAAAATATTCAAGGCAACTATCACCTGCAACTAAAACTTACGATATTTTTAATATTTCAGCGGCTGGTATTGGTGGGTCTTTTAGGGCTCATCATAATAGTGTTTTTATGATATCACCAACAGTTAGTGGGTCTAAACCCTATGTAAATAATTTAAGTTTAAAAGGTGAATTTGGGAAAAGTGAGTTAGGCGTAGATATTGGTATTGGTATTAATAAAGAAAAGTATGGCCCAATTCCAGACAAACATAATGATATAGTAAATAAACTTAAATTTAAAGATGAAATATTAAACAATGCTTTTGAACCAACTACATACAGAAATGATTATGAATTTATAGAAAATGATATCAATTATTTAAATTCATATGGAGGAACTGAAGCTATTAGGCCTAATATTTCAAATAGGTTTGGAAGATTTGATAATAAGTTTTTTGATAAAAATTATAATAAAAAAAGCAATACAACACCAAAAGTTGAAATAAATGGTGAAATAGCTAAAACAAATAGAGATGCAAGACAACAAGTCATTTCATGCAATACAGCAAAAAAAGCAAGTAAAACATCATTGTTTAAACAAATAGAAAATTATAAAAGAACTTCAACAGGAAACCCTGATTTAACTCTAAACAATGGATTAATAAAAGAATCAATTAATAGAAACCTTGGTCATAGAAAAGATCATCATATATCTGAAATTGTTGTAACACAGCCAGATGGTTCTAGATACTTTTTTAGCACTCCAGTATATAATAAGAATAGTAAAGAAGTAAGTTTTGATGCTTCAGAATTAAATAAGTCAAATTTTAATTATGTAAATGGAACAGTAAAATACAATACATCTGATTTAAAAATAACTGAAAAAGGTAATAATGCTAGGTTCTATGAAGAAAAAACAATTCCTTCATATGCATCAACTTTTTTGTTAAATGGTGTAATTTCTCCTGATTATGTTGATATTGACAACAATGGTCCTACAGAAAATGATTTAGGAAATTATGTTAAATTTAATTATTCATTACATAATACTAATTTTGCATCAACTGAAAGTGATCTTGATTTTAAATGGAGAAGTCCTGTAGAGCAAGGAACAGCTAATTTAAGTTCAGGATTCAAATCTGATGATTTAGATGACAAAGCCTACTATTCTTATGGAGAAAAAGAATTGTGGTATGCTCATAGCATAGAAACCAAGGATCAAATAGCTTTATTTTATTTAAAACCAAGGTTTGATGGGTGGGGAGTAAACAATGAATTTGGAGGAATAAATAATTCTGGAATTACTCAACAATATTTACATCAAATAGTATTGTATTCAAAAAATGAATTTAAATCCAAAGGGATGAATGCAATTCCATTGAAAGTTGTAAATTTAGATTATTCATATGATTTATGTGGAAACTATTCATCTTACAGTATAAATTCAACTGGGATTTCTTATGCAGAAGAACACCCTTTAGATCCAAATTACAATGACACTAGATATCAAGGTAAATTGACATTACACAAAGTGTGGTTTACATATGGTAGTTTAGGAGTACCAACAGCTGCGCCATACATATTAGAATATAACACTATTAATCCAGAATTTAAAAATAAAAGCATTGATAGATGGGGTACTTATTTACCTGAAGATTATTATCAAAATGGTGGCAATGTAAATAACTTAAAAACAACATCTAATGCAGATTATCCTTTTACACCACAAGATATTAAAGCAAGTACAGACGAATGGGCGTCTGCATGGATGCTAAGCGATATTACTTTACCTTCTGGTGGTAAAATACATTTTGATTATGAATCTGATGATTATGCTTATGTACAAAATAAAAGGGCAATGAGAATGTTAAAAATTCACGGAGTAAATAATAGTCCAAACGTCAATGGAAGTAAATCTGACTTATATTCTCATCAAGAAGGAAACAATAAAAATTATTACATCATATTTCAAAAAAATACAAACAAATCTGCTTCATCATTTTATGAAAAAGGAGATTTAGTTTATTATAGTTTTAATGTGAGGATGAATAGAAAAAATGAAAATTCATATGAAAATGTATCAGGTTTTTTTGAAGTAGATGAAATAGGCAATGCTAATGATAATTCTCAATTTGGCTATATTAAAGTAAAAAGGGAAAGAGCAGGGATTTTTAATGCACATCCAGTAACAAGAATGGCGCTTCAATATGGACTTACTAATGTTCCACATAATTTATATCCTGGAAGTGATTTAAGAAGGAGTGGGTTTAAACCAAGAGCAATTGCAGATATGATATTTGGAGTAATTCCAGATGCCATGAGCATGTTAATGGGGAAATATAATTATTTTGAAAAATTTGATTTTTGCCAAAAGATAGAAATTAGTAAATCATATATTAGAGTTCCAGAAGTGGATGGATTTAAATATGGAGGTGGACATAGAGTAAAAAAAGTTACATTAAGTGATTATTGGAGTGAAATGACTAATAATGTAGAATCTACCTCAAATTATGCAATTGAATACGACTATACAACTAAAAATCAATCTAATGAAATAGAAAGCAGTGGTGTGGCAAGTTATGAGCCAGATGCTGGAGCAGAAGAAAATCCTTGGAAAGAGCCATTGAATGCTGAAGCTATCAAGAAAATGAGGAATAAGAGGATGAAACCTTTAATCTCTTATGATTTGGGACCTGTAGGGGAAGAGTTTTTTGGTGCACCATCTGTTGGATATTCAAAAATTACAATTAAAAATGTATATCCTAATTCAAATATAATAAGGCATAAAACAGGATATACAGTGAAAGAGTTTTATACAGCAAGAGATTTTCCTGCCTTAACAGAGAGAACTCCAATTCAATTAAAAAAGGTAAGATTTGGAACTCCAAGTTTAAGTGGAAAATTCAGTTCGAAAGCCTCAAAAAATAATACAGAAGAAGAAGGTGAAGAAAAAGATGAAAAAGACAAAAAGAAAAAGTTTGGTTCATTGTCTTTAGATATATCAGCATCTTTTTCATTTATGACAGCTACACAAGGTTTGTCTGTTGAGACAAATGATATGCATGGAAAACCAAAGGCAGAATGGGTTTATGCAGAAGATGGCATTGAAGCATTAAGTGGGCAAAAATTCTATTATAAAACAAGGGATATAGATAAATTAAGTAATGAAATAAGGGTACTTAGACCAAATCAAACAATTTCTAAAACAACTGCAGGATTAACAGTTGAACCAACACTATATGGGTCACAAAGAGTAACAACTACTCATAATATTAGACCCAATTTTAATATTGACAGAGCAGGGGCTGCTATATTAATAAATGTTTTACCAGGTTATACTTTACACAGGGAACAAACTAGATTAGTAACAATGACTAAACATGTTATAAGGAAAGGAATACTTGATAGTGTAGTAGTATTTGACAAAGGAGCCTCAACAAGCACTAAAAATTTAGCATGGGATGCATTAACAGGTCAAGTTTTATTATCAAGTGTTAAAAATGAGTATGGGGATGAAGTTTATAGCATAGTAAAACCTGCTCATTGGATGTATAAAGGAATGTCTGGGGCTTATCAAAATCAAAACATTAAAGTTGAGTTAACAACAGTTTCTGGAATTGCGAATGATCCAAGTAATAAATTGTTTCAAGGAGATGAATTATATAAGGACGATTTAAGTGATGACGAAACATATTTTGTTCTTGATAGAAATTCAACTCAGGTTACCATAATAGATAAAAATGGTAATTCAATACCAAATTCTACATATATATTTAGAGTAAAAAGGTCAGGACATAGAAATATTTTAGGACAAACAGCAGAAGCAGTTTCTCTATTAAAAAATCCATTAAATTTATCAAACAATACATTTACAATAGATAAGGATTGGGTGGTTGATGCTAAAGCGTTTGTATATGAAGACATAAGAAGAGTCCTTCCATCTGATAGATTTTGTTTTAAAATGAACTGCCCATTACCAAATGATACAAATATAAATAATGATACTACTTCTTTTGGTCATGAACTTTTAAAATCACCTGATATTAATGTGTTTCCAATGCCTATACCTGGAGAACAAGCAAGTTATTTTGGAAAACCAACTTTTAATAATTGCTGTAATAATGAGGGTGGAGGAATTGGAATAATGAATATGCCTCCTCCAAATGGAGGTGGAGAAGGACAAGGAGGCAATAATTGTATGTATTCATGTGGATCAGGAGGATATGAGGTCAACGATATAGTTAACCCATATTTATTAGGAATAAGGGGAATTTGGAGAATAAATGGAGAGTATGTTTATTTTGAAAAAAGAAATGCTCAAGCACAAAGAGTACAAGATTTAACAAATACTTCGGATGCAAATACTACAACAATGAGGTATGATGGAAGGTTGGTTGATTATAAAGAATTTTGGACATTTTCTTCAAATAATTGGATTTCAAATAGCTCTCAAATAATAACAAATCCATGGACATGGAAAGAAAGTGTTACTCATACTGATAATTTCGGAAATCCTATACAAACAATAAATGCTTTAGATATTAACTCTACACAATTGTTTGGATATAACCAAAGAAGACTTGTAATAGCAACTGCTGCAAATGCAAAGCATCGAAACATTATGTTTGATGGATTTGAAGATATTAATACTAATTCATTTCTTTCTTGGAGATGTGATAGCACAACTGGGCAAATAATAGACTTCCCAATTTTAAATAATGATTGGGTAGGAGATTTTTGTTCACAATATAGACATTGGCCAATTGCAAAGGCATTACTAGGTGGAAATAATAAGATAACAGATAAAATTAGCCATACTGGTTGGAAATCTATTCAGCTTGGCAGGGGTGAAACTAAAGTTCCACTTACTGAACAAAATTTTGGTTATTCAAATCCAAATATATCATTATTAAGCAATTACCATTTAGCAAATGAAGATTTTATTGATAGATTCTTTCCTGAGTCAGATAAAGATTACTTAGTTTCTATGTGGGTAAAACAATCGTATAAAAATCAATTTGAATTTAATATTTTAGATCAAAATGGAAATCCAATCACATTAACTCAAGAAGGAACTAAATCAACAGTAGATGGATGGAAGAAATTGACTTATAAGTTCACGCTTGGACTAAATCAAAGTATTGGAACAATATTATTTAAAAATAATGCGCCTTTAAATAATAAATTAAAATATTGTTATTTAGATGACATAAGAATTGCTCCAATTAAATCTGCTATGAAATGTTATGTTTATGATTTATATAATTTTAAAATAATGGCAACATTAGATGATAATAATTTTGCTACTTACTTTGAATACGATGAAGAAGGTGATTTAGTAAGACATAAAGTAGAAACTGAAAAGGGAATTATGACAGTTGATGAAAACAGAAAAAACACAAGGAGGTAAAAGATGAAAAAACTTATAATAATAATTTTTCTTTTTAATTTATCTATTAAAGCTCAAACGAAAGAGTGTTTATTAGAAAGTTGTATAAACAATACTTTTAATAATAGTCATCTAAATAAATGGAGTATAAGTAATAATACTAACAATACTATTGAATCAGATACTTTTATTTTAATAGAAGCAAAATCAGGAGATACTGCTTTTACAGAATTAGAAGGAATAGTATCTATAATTTTTACTAAAAAATATTCCATTATTGCAGAACATGAAGAAAAAAACATGTATATTTTACCATATAAGTCAAAGGGAGATAATGTTAAAATCAATAATCAATTACCAGACTCTATAAGTAAATATTTTAATAATGATAATGAAGTTTATATGGATTCAATAGCCGGTTCGGTATATAGAAATTCAACAGAAAATGAGGTATTTACAATTAAAATTAACAAAAACAATTGTTTAATTGATTGGATAGAAATAACAACAAACGAAATAGAAGATAGTGAAGATGAAAATGGATTTATTAATGAAGTAATAGTAAAAAGAACTATAAGGTATCAGCTTATATCAAATACAAATAATAAAACTACAATTTCAAAATTAATCACACCTCAAAAATATATTACAATTAAAAACAAAACAACAACATTAAATCCTAACTTTAGGAATTATGAATTATCTGATTTAACTAATGATTTTGAATAAAATAAAAAATTAAAAAATAT
>CAYVDH010000172.1:0-7734 GCA_964450355.1 uncultured Flavobacteriaceae bacterium | reverse complement strand
CATACTTTTATTAGGCAAATATAATCATTTTATTGATATTTACGGATATACAGTTGTTAAAAATTAATTTAAACACTAAAACATTTCATTTAAAAAAAAGAGGTGTAAATCTCTGCAATTTAACTTACTTAGGCTGTCGAAGGCCATACAAGGTTAAATACAAAGAATACACCTCTTTTTGTGGAGGTGCATTCATCTGTATCATTTCCCCTTGTAATAAATTTCGACATTTAAGTAAAGGGAATGTTTTAGTGAATGTTTTTTTTCTAAAGGCAAATATAACTATAATTTCTAAATTAACAATAGTAGAATTATTATAATTATTTATTTCTAACATATTGATAAATAAAAAACATACTGATCTATAAAATTTAAATATCAACTCAAAATAAAAACCCAACTTTTAATGGTTTTTAACATTTATTTTAAATTCCTTCAATTATTTAGAAATGAGCTAATCAAACATAATTACAAACGCTACATCAAAAAACCTTCGCTTTAAATTTGTGTCAAAAGGGGTGTTTAATGCTTTTTGAAATTTCTGGATTTTTTTAAACTAAAATCTTTATTTGTACTTTTAAATTAAAACATTGAATCGCAAAAAATTTTTTTATTAAATTAAAAATGTCTTCCTTTAGTTTGTATTGAAATAAAATTATTTGGTAAACCTACAGATTTATTATGATAGACATGGAAATTGTAATACCTTTTTTGTTTTTAGTAAACTTCCAATCTCCTTTCACAATGCTATGCTCATAATAAGTACTTGGTTTTTGAGTTATGTTTATTGTGTCATTTGAGCATCTATGTAACCCTAATACAGCATAATATTTTCCATCTTTGTAAAACACATTTCTACTTGTGTAGGGACTTACTCCTGTTTCACAATAAGTGCCCCATACATTATTTTGAGAATATCCTTTGAACAAAGAGATAAGACAAAGTAGAATTAATGAAAAAATTCCCTTAATATGCATCATTCAAAACTATGAAATAATGAACATAATAAAAAAATAATTAGGTAAACACAAATATTCATCTATCTTTGCAGTATAAATAAACTAATTTCCTTAAACCGTCTTTACTTTATTTAGTTTAAAATCAATTTAATTACAAATGAACATTTATGTAGGTAATCTTAGCTTTCGTGCGAGCGAGCAAGATGTTGAAGACCTTTTCACTCAGTACGGTGAAGTTAGCTCGGCCAGAATTATTAAAGACAAATTCACAGGACGTTCACGTGGATTTGCCATTGTAGAAATGAATGACGATAGCAACGCTAACGAAGCTATTTCTGCATTACACGAAAAAGAATTTATGGAACGTGCACTTGTTGTAAACGAAGCTAGACCAAGAGAAAACAATGGTGGAGCTGGCGGTGGTGGTTACAAAGGTGGCAACAACAGAAACAACAATGGCGGTGGTGGTTACAATAAAAGATACTAAGCACTAATTTTCCCATTAGAACCTTTAAAAGGCGATACAATCAGTATCGCCTTTTTTTATTTTAATTATACTATATTTGAAAAAAAATATCATGAAAAAACATTTTTTAATTCTGTTACTTTTATCTCACCTAAATTTATTTTCTCAAAATTACACTGAATACAAAGGAAACATAGAGCTAGTTACTGTTTATTACAATGGAGCAATTGTGACAGAAAACATTAAACTCAACATGTTCTCTGACGAAATGTTTGTATCCATCATCCATTTACCTGTAAGCATGGACCCTAACAGATTAACATTTACTTTGCCTGATAATTGTAGTATTCTTGCAATGAGCCACAATTTAAGCACTACCAATGATTACATCAATCTACCTGAATTTAAAAAAATGACTGATTCGATTTCTGCCATTCAACAAAGTCAAAAATTAAATGACTACAAAATACTCGCTTTAAACACCGAGTTGGAGTTACTTAAAAAGAACACTTACATAGGAGGAACAAATACAGGTGTAAACATTTCAGAACTACAAAAAGCTGGCGATTATTACCGTCTAAGACAAGATGATATTTATTCTAAATTGGTTCTATTGGAACTAAATAAACAAAATTACATCAATCAAATCAATGACATCAATTCAAGAAAAGATGCTAAAATTTCAAAAAAAATGATTTTATCTAGAGAAGTGAGATTGCACCTTAAATCATTTACTACTGGAATAGCAAATTTAAAACTTCATTATTTTTGCAACAATGCTGCTTGGAAACCTATCTACGACATTAAAGTAAAAGAAATTGGACAGCCTTTGACTTTATTTCACAAAGGTAAAATCATGAATAAAACAGGTAAAGATTGGAACAATATCCAACTTACTTTATCTACGGCAGACCCTTCTATGAACATCATTAGACCTGAACTTGAAGTTTGGGAGTTGGATTATAACAAAAATTCTTATTCATTATCAAAAAAAATGAAAGATTATAAACGTGAAGATATGCTGCAAAACACTTCTGGTGTTTTTAAGGGCAATGTTTATCAAGAACAAGAAAAAGTGAATGAAGTACGAGTGAATGAAGTAAGCAACGATTTTATTATTGGCGAAAAAGCAACAATATTGAGCAGCAACAATACCAATACCATAGACATTAAAAATTACAATTTGAATGCTGTTTACGAATACATCAGTATTCCATCAATGGATTTAATCCCATTTTTAGTAGCAAAAACTACCGAGTGGAGTTCTTTGCCTTTAAGTGATGGAGATGCCAACATTTATATAGGAAATAATTTCATTGGTCAAAGTAAAATTAATTTATCAGAAACATCTGATACAATGGAGATATCATTAGGTAAAAACAAAAAAGTAACAGTTGATAAAAGAAAGAAAGTAGATTTGACAAAAAAATCTTGGTTAGGAAATCAAATTACAGAAACATTTACCTATGAAATTGCATTGAAAAACAACAACAATTCAGACATTGTTCTGGAATTATGGGATCAAATACCGGTAAGTAAACACGAAGACATAGTTGTATCATTGATTGAAATTTCTGGAGCAGTATTAGATGAAAAAACAGGTAAATTAACTTGGAGAAACACCTTAAAACCCGGGGAAGAAAAGAAGTTTATTATTACTTTTTCGGTTAAATACCCTAAAGAAAAAAAAGTAGAAGTAGCCAGATATAGGTCATTGAGATGTCCCGATTTTTAATCTCAATTAACTCTTAAACCATTAAAATACAAGACAAAAAGTCTAAAATTAAATTAGGTTTTTTTTCATCAAATTTATACTTACTTTTGCACCAAAATTCAAAATAAGATAAAATCAATTCAATATAAAATGGCAAATACCGGTAAAATATCACAAGTAATTGGTCCTGTAGTGGACGTTAACTTTAGTTCTGAGGGCTCTACATTACCTAGAATTTATGACGCACTTGAGGTGACTAAAGGCGATGGTACTACTATTGTACTAGAAGTTCAACAACACTTAGGAGAAAAAACTGTTAGAGCAATTGCAATGGACAGTACTGATGGACTAGTAAGAGGTACACAAGTAACTGATACTGGTGCTCCTATTTCCATGCCTGTAGGTGATAACATTAAAGGAAGATTAATGAATGTTGTAGGCGAAGGTATTGACGGTATATCTGTATTAAGCAAAGCTCAATCAAGACCAATACACAACGAGGCTCCTAAATTTGATAGCTTATCTACAAGTGCAGAGCCATTGTACACAGGTATCAAAGTCATTGACTTATTAGAACCTTATGCAAAGGGTGGTAAAATCGGTTTATTTGGTGGTGCTGGAGTTGGCAAAACAGTGTTGATTATGGAATTGATTAACAACATTGCAAAAGCATACGATGGTATGTCTGTATTTGCTGGTGTTGGAGAAAGAACACGTGAGGGAAATGACTTGTTGCGTGAGATGATTGAATCTGGCGTTATTAGATATGGAAAAGAATTTGTTCATAGCATGGAAGAAGGTGGTTGGGATTTAAGCAAAGTAGATCAAGAAGAATTAAAAAAATCTCAAGCTACCTTGGTGTTTGGACAAATGAATGAGCCTCCAGGAGCTCGTGCTCGTGTGGCTTTATCAGGATTAACAGTTGCTGAATACTTCCGTGATGGCGATGGACAAGGTCAAGGAAAAGACATCTTATTTTTCATTGATAACATTTTTAGATTCACACAAGCTGGTTCTGAAGTATCTGCCTTATTAGGACGTATGCCATCTGCGGTGGGATACCAACCTACTCTTGCTTCTGAAATGGGAGCAATGCAAGAAAGAATCACTTCAACTACAAGAGGTTCCATCACTTCTGTACAAGCAGTATATGTGCCTGCGGATGACTTGACTGACCCTGCTCCTGCTACCACTTTCGCTCACTTAGATGCTACCACAGTATTAAGTAGAAAAATTGCTGAGTTAGGAATTTATCCTGCCGTGGATCCTCTAGATTCAACTTCAAGAATTTTAACTCCAGATATTTTAGGTAATGAACATTACAATTGTGCTCAAAGAGTAAAAGGAATTTTACAACGTTATAAAGAACTTCAAGACATCATCGCTATCCTAGGTATGGATGAGTTAAGCGAAGAAGATAAATTAGTAGTATCACGTGCAAGACGTGTTCAACGTTTCTTATCACAACCATTCTTTGTTGCTCAACAATTCACAGGCTTAGAAGGTAAATTAGTGGACATTAAAGACACCATCAAAGGATTCAACATGATCATGGATGGTGAAGTAGATGAATACCCTGAAGCTGCATTTAACTTAGTAGGTACCATTGAAGAAGCCATAGAAAAAGGTAAAAAATTAATTGCTGAATCTAATAAATAATATGCAAATAGACATTTTAACTCCTGACAAAGTATTATACAGTGGAGAAACCACATTGGTTACTTTACCTGGTGTCAATGGCAGTTTCCAAATAATGAACAACCACGCTCCTCTTATTTCTGCTTTAGACAAAGGAATTATGACTATAGAAACCAGCGAAGGCAAAAAAGAATTTAAATTAAATGGCGGTATTGTTGAAGTATTAAAAAACAAAATTGTTATTTTAGCTTAATTAAATTACATAAATTATTTAAAATTGCTCTACCCTGTTGTAGAGCGATTTTTTTTAGTACTTAATAAAAATAAATTGTAATTGCTTGATAATGTCAATTTTTATAATGAAATTGCATAAAAATTATGGATTCAATTTTATTATTCTTTCTAATCTGTGCTGGTATAGGCACGCTGTTAGTATTAATCAATATCTTTTTTGGAGGTTTCACTGATCACGATGTACATGTTGATTCTGATTTAGATGGACCAGGAATTTTCTCATTCAGAAGCATCATTATTTTCTTTGCAGTATTTGGCTCAGTAGGTGGCTTGAGCTATTTCAATGCCTATTCATTTGGTATTTCATCGTTGTTTGGTATCCTCAGTGGACTTGTTGCTTCATTGTTAGCTTGGTATTTAATGAAGTTCGCTTTTAAACAGCAAGCCTCATCGCTTATCAGTATTAGTGATACAGTAAATAAAAATGCAGTAGTAACTACAGCCATACCAGCAAATGGGATTGGCGAAATCATGATAGAAACAAAAGGCCAAAGAAAATATTTATCAGCTAGGGAATTACACAATCAAGCAGTAAACATTCACAGCAAGGTTAAAGTCATTGAAAATCAATCCAACATCATCATTGTAGAAAAAATAGATTAAAAAATCATGGATAATAACATCATCATCATTGGTGTATTAGTCGTTGTACTAGTCATCATTTTCATCAGCTTAATTTCTTTTGTATCGCGCAATTACATCAAAGTACCACCTAACAAAGTGGCGGTATTTTATGGACGAAAAAGCAAAACCCAAGATGGTACCGAAAGTGGTTTTAAAGTGGTAACAGGTGGTGCCAAATTTAAAATCCCAATACTTGAAAGTGTCACTTATTTAGATTTGAATGTATTCAGCATAGACATAGAAGTAAGAGAAGCTCCAAACAAAGACGGAGTTCCGATTACATTAAAAGGTGTAGCTAACGTAAAAATACTTTCTGACGAAGCCTCATTGATGGCAGCTTGTGAAAGGTTTCTAAACATGGATCCTGAAGAAATTAGAATCATTGCTTTTAAAAACTTGGAAGGACATTTAAGAAGCATAGCAGGTAGGTTAACCATTGAAGAAATTGTAGGAGATAGAACAAAGTTAAATCAAGAAGTATTGGCAGATGCGACAGCAGATTTGCAAAAATTAGGTTTAGGAATTGATTTATTAACCATACAAG
Organism: uncultured Flavobacteriaceae bacterium; assembly: GCA_964450355.1. GTDB lineage: Bacteria > Bacteroidota > Bacteroidia > NS11-12g > UBA955 > CAYVDH01. The sequence goes on along the minus strand of CAYVDH010000172.1, from coordinate 1,495 downwards.
AGGTTACTGATAAATATGGCTACATAGAACAGTTGGGTCGAAAAAGAACTGCCGAAGTAAAAAGAGATGCTGAAATAGGTACTGCCGAAGCTCAAAAAGAATCGGTGATGAAAACAACTGACGCCAATAAAGAAGCCATACAAAAACGCAATGAAAATGAAATAGCCATTGCTGATTCTGATAAATTAAGAGATGTTCAAAAATCTTTGTTTAGCGCAGAGGTCGCCAAACAACAAGCCATAGCCGACCAAGCTGGACCATTAGCTACCGCTCAAGCCAAACAAGAAGTAATAAAACAGGAAACTGAAATATTAAGAATTCAAACTCAAAAAGAAACAGAAGTTGCCACAGCAGCTGCATTAAAAAGAGAACAAGAATTAATAGCAGAAAAAATTAAACCAAGTGAAGCTGAAAGACAATCTAACATCATCAAAGCTGAAGCAAACAAACAAGTTTCTATTGTAGAAGCAGAAGGTAAACAATTGGCCATTCAAAAACTTGCAGAGGCAGAAAAACAAAAGAAATCCTTAGAAGGGCAAGGAGAAGCAGAAGCAATAAGAGCTAAATTATTAGCAGAAGCAGAAGGAGCAAGAGCAAAAGGGATGGCAGAAGCAGAAGTTGTAAAAGCCAAGTTACTTGCAGAAGCCGAAGGGTTACTAAAAAAAGCTGAAGCCTATGAAAGACTTGACGAAGCTGGTAAAATGTTACAGATATTAGAAGTAGTAGAAAGAGTATTACCACAAAGCATAGAAAAATTTGCAGGTGTCATGGCTGCTGCTGCTAAACCTTTTGAAAGTATAGACAAAATAAACATTGTTGACTTTGGAAGTTCAGGGGATAAAACAGCATTAAGTAAATTTGGACAAACTGCACCTGAAATGGTGATGAAATTTTTTAGTGCATTACAAGCTACAGGGTTTGATGCTAAAGGTTTAGCTAAAAAACTGGGAATAGAACCTGGCAATTTTCTAAACACTAATAAAGCCGAGGATGATAAAACTGACCAATAAGACATTTTGAAAGGGCTTTACGCCTTTTTGTCATAATCATACTGTTTTAATCACATAAAACAAGTCATTTTGTCATTATTTGTGTATTGGTATTTGATTTGAATTTAGGTATTCATCAACAATAAATAAAAAATATATTATGACAAACTTAATTTTAAAACCAAACCATTTATTAGAAAACGTATTATTTCCTAAAGCTTTAAATTCAATTTTCGATGAATTAACCCAAATGAATAACAATAACCAAGCATGGTTTAAGCCTCATTCGGACATCATTGAAAAAAATGAAAATTATGAAATCAAAGTGGCTTTACCAGGATATCAAAAAGAAGACATTGAAATTACAAATGAAGGTGATTACATTGTTATCAGTGGAGAGAGAAAAACCGAGACTAATTCAGAAAATGAGAAAGTATTGAGGAAAGAAATTCAACAAGGCAAATTTAGAAGGGTGTACAATTTTAACAACATTGAAAAGAACTTAA
>CAYVDH010000171.1:0-7736 GCA_964450355.1 uncultured Flavobacteriaceae bacterium | reverse complement strand
TTTTGGTTGAATATCCTTGCGTCCTTGCATGATACAAATTTAACAACAAAAACTCACAATACAATGATTATCAATTTGTTATAAACATTATTTCAAATATTTGTGAATAACTAATTATATTGTATTTTTGTTGTGAGAAGGAGTTGTGCAACAAGCACAATGGTTTGCCAAAATGGGGGCAGAAGTGCTAAATTGAACATTTGTACTTCTATCAACATTAGTGGTATATTGAACATTTGTGCTTCGAAATCCCACACTTCCAAGCACCAAAACGTTGTGCGTCATTTTAACGAAACCGTATGCCTAACATTACCACATTTGAAATATTAGACGAGAAAATAAAGAAAGTAGGTGGCAAACCAACTGTTCTTGAAGCGTTGTGGGACGGAGATACACAAGGTTGGTTTTTGTGCTTATATCTTTATACGGAAATAGGTTACTTTTTCAATAAAAAAATATTACGACATTCATTAGGGCGTATTACTTTGGGTAGAGACATTAGAGTTTTTTCAGGTGGTCAGTGGACAGAAGCTTCTTTAGCAAAAGAACTTGGACATAGAGCAGTTGAAAAATATAAATTAAAATTTTATTTTCCTTCAGACGAACAACCAGATGACGACTGCCCAAAATGGACGGATAAACATTTAGCTGTAAAATGTGTAGACTGTAATAAACTAATTATTCCCACGGACAGTCTTTATTTACCTAAAAATATTTGTTACAATTGCCACCTTGAAAGGGAACGAAATGAAACAATTGTAAAGGAACAAGCTTATGATGATGGTGTAACAATGTATTTATCCAAAGATGATGAATACGATAACATTGGCTACTGCTCAAACTTCAAAGACTTTACAATTGCACCATTTATTAATGACAAAGTACAACAACAGTTAACAGAAAAGGCTATAAGTGTTGTAACTCTTGACAAATCCGATATTATGGAATTGAATGAAGTTTTAAAAACTGAAATTAATCGGAAGTTAGAAAAATATGTAAAGCCAGTAATAGACGACCGAATGTCAAGATTTGTAAAGACGCATAAAGTAAACTACAATGGTATTGAATATGAATTAGCCGACAGATTTAATAAAGACCACAACGAAATTTCAAACCTCATATATAGTTTACAGACAAACCAAAAAGCCATTGCAAACAACTACAAGTATAAAATTTATTTCAAAAATGGTATTACTCACAGAGACGATACAATACTACGTTTCTTAAATTATATCAGCAAAGGAGTAAGCGATATTAAAAGCATTAACGAACACTACAAGAAAATCCTTACTGAAACTGAAGTTGCAAGAACAATTGAAAAATTAAACAAAATTGGTTGTATTGAAATAAAGGGAAACATAGTCAAAATAACTAAAACTGGACAAAACATTGTCTAACAAAACGAACGCACAACAAGTGTATGCCAAAAGTGGTGCAGAATCATAGCTTTAAGCATTTGGAATTCTATTGAACATTATTGTAAATTTGAGCATTCGAATTTTAAATTTCCCACCACCGCCAAGCCCAAAACCGTTATACAAATTATTAAACAAAACGACAACTAAAGAATGGAAGAACAAAAACCAAAATCAATAAGAACGATTGGACTAATCGTATCAATTTTTTCAGGATTTATCATTTTCAGCAATGGAATGGGAGCCTTAGCATATACAATAATCGGACTCGGAGAAAATCAAAACAGACAAATTGAGAAATCTGAATTTAACCTTATTAAGTTCCTTTTTGAAAACTATATTAGTATGTGTTTAATTATGGTAACAATTGGAGTTATGTTCCTTGTTGGTGGACTAAATATCAGAAAATATAAAATGTGGGCAAATAAACTCCTCACCTATTTATCTATTTTTCTAATTGCAATTATATGGACATTAATGATTGCAATGTCATCTATGACAGCAGGACAAAATGATATGGAAATATTTAGTTTTGCAGCAATTTTCACAGCACTCTTTTGTTCGACACCTATTGGACTTTTGATTTGGTTTTTAAACAAACAGAAAATAAAGAAACACTTTGCATAACAGCAATTGGGCAAAATGGCAGTTTCAGTATTAAATTGAACATTCGGATTTCATCAAATGAAGTTTAGTTCAAAAATTGAAAGTAATTAATTCTAAATTTGCCACTTAGCTAGTCCCGAAACGTTACAGCATATTATGAAAAAAGAAATATTGACAATCATATTGGTCTTAACAACTCTCATGAGTTTTGGACAGTCAAGTATAGTCTACTTTGACAAAGACAGCTATTCCTTATCAAATGAAACTAAAAAAAAATTGGATTTATTAATTAAAAAAATAAAGAAAACTCAGTTTATTAATGAAATTGCTATAATTGGGCACACAGATTCTGATGCTTCATTTGAATACAACAAGGTCTTATCGCTTAAAAGAGCAAGAAAGGTTAAAGAGTATTTTAGTTCAAAGGGTTTACAAAACAGATTTCATGTTCTATCAAAAAGTGAAAGTGAGTTAATGAATGACAATAAAACAGAATTAGAAAAATCAAAAAACAGAAGAGTTGAAATAATTCAAGAATATTCAACTAATAATTTCGCTTATGAAGTCTTTAAAAGGGGTTTCCAAGAATTTACTATTTCTCCAAAGCAAGATACGCAAATTACTTGTAAAGAAGGGACATTACTTAAGATTGACCAGGGTGCATTTAACCTAATCAATGAAACCTCAAACTTGACAATTAAAGTTCAGGAATTCTATAAGAAATCAGATTTTCTTTCATCAAATCTTACAACTACAACCTCTAATAATGAACAATTGGAATCACGTGGAATGATATATATTGAAGTTTATCAAGACAATAAGGAATTACAAATTAAGGAAGGTAAAACTATAGGAATAGTATTTAAGGATAGAAAGATAAATGATGCGACAAACCTTTTTGAAGGCCTTGAGCATAATAATGAAATCGTATGGAATCAGACAGGCACAAACAAAAGTTATTCGTCAACTGAAAGTGGTTGGTCTATGACTTGGATTGGAAATGATACCATACAAAAATTAAGATGGTGGTATGAAACCATTGGAGAGGAAACGTTTAAAATTGAGCATATTATTGAAAAAGAAGTTGAAAGATTTGACACACTATCTGTGGAAAACGAAAAACTTATGAAGGAATTGATTCTTTCTTCACCCAAACTTGGTTGGATAAATTGTGACCGTTTTTATGATAGCAATTCACCTAAAATTGACTTAATTGTTGAGTTCAATGAAGAATTCACTCCAGATGTTTCTTTAATATTCGAAGAAATTAATTCTGTTCTTCCATACTCATATCGTGAAGACAATAAATTAATATTTAAGAATGTACCAATTAATATGAAAGTCAAGTTAGTTGGCAAATATAAACAGAATACTAACTCTGATATTTATTACGCAAGTAAAGAATGTACTTCAAAAGCGAATTTAACAGAACTTTTAATTTTTGATTTATTGACCAAAGATGAAATTGAAAAAAAAATAAAAATGCTGTAACACATGGTTTTGTGCATGCGGATTTCAGTTGTATGCGAGCGTTTGTGGTTCGTAAAATAAGTCGGTGAAAACTTATATGAAATCGCTTTATAATATTGCACGACACCATAACATAAATCATTAGCTGTAATTTTCGAGTCAACCTATAAAACTTCGATAAAATGTATAAAAGATTATATTTATTTTTTTCACCAATCATTTTAATAGTTTGTTGTAAATCTTTAAATCAGGCAAAAAAGCAAACTGATTTATCATTATATCAAGATACGGTAATTCACTATGTAACTCTAAATAAATGCTTAGTTTTTTCTTTCAAGAATAATGACAGTACAAATAAGGCACTAACTAAAACTATCAAGTATGATAGAAATGGACAAGAAGTTGAAACAGTTATGAATAACTTTGGAAATTATATTGATAATAAAGAGATAAATATTTACAACTCAAAAAAACAACTTGTTGTTTCATACTATCAACCAAAAGAACAACAATCAAGAGAAGAAATTTCAAAAACCGAATATTTTTATGACACATACGGAAATCTAATTAGACAAACTACAAACACTTTAATGAGAAGAATTAGAAAGGACGTTGATAAAGGTATGGGTAGACCAGGTGGGTGTATTATAACTGAAAAAGATTACGAAAAAAAGAAAACATGGGCGTTAGAAACCGAGTGGAATTTTTATTACGACAGTAAAAATCGGCTTATTAGAAAAAAGGCTTCGCCTATAAATTCATCACAAGACTTGTACGAGTATAGTTATATTGAAAACTCTCAAAGATTAGCAGAACAAAAGTCTTTGAACAGTAAAACTGGTTTGATTTACATTGAAAAATTTTATTTTAAAAATGACACAACAATTTTTGAAAGATTTTGGTATGAACAAGATGGAACTAGAAGTAAAGACTTTGATGGAAAATTAACACAAAACTATTTTTGGTATGAAATAACAGACAAGAATGGCAATTCTATAAAGAAATATATCATTGACAAAGATGACAAAAGAATTTTTAACAGGGAAGAGTTTTTCTATGACAAAAAGAATAGACTTATTAGAAAGAATACAATTGACAATAATGGTAAAATAGTTTGGACTGATCTTTATATTTATTATGACAATGAAACTAAAGCCCAAACTGGAATTTTAAAAATCTCACAGAAATAAAGCAACCGCTTAATTATGTTACTCAAAAGAGGGGAAGAATTGTTAATTTGAGCATTTATATTTCAAATTTACCACCTTCGGCAAGTCTAAACTGTCAAACTATTTAAAAACTATTTAAAAATGTTAAAATTGCATAAAACAAAAGGACAATAGTCATAAAAACTTTTCAATTTTTCCATTCTCAGAGGTTGGAAATGAGTTTTTAGACAGCCTGACGTTAGCGGTCATTGTTGGGTGACAGAAGAACAAGAAACAAATTATCAAAAAAATATAATAAAAAATGGAATTACAAAAATGGAATTACGAATTTTACAATTAAACGAAAACAAATCTGACAAACTGTTTGATTCATCAGACTGCCAAACATTGTTAGCGATGTATGATGACTATTATCCTAAAATCGGGTTCAATCTACCTTGGGTTTCTTATCTAGTAATTCGACAAGACCAAGTTGTTGGCTCTTGCAGTTTTACAGGACAACCAATTGACGGAAATGTTGAAATTGCTTATTGGACTTTTAAAGAATTTGAGGGACAAGGTATTGCCTCATTCTCTTGTAAAGAATTAGTTTCCATTTCTCAAAGTGCTGACCCAAAAGTGACAATTACGGCAAAGACAGCTCCTAGACATAATGCTTCGACCAAAATATTAGAAAAAAATAAATTTGTTTTTACGGAAATTGTACAAGACGAAGAAATTGGTGACGCTTGGTTGTGGACACTAAAAGCGGAATAAAAACAACGAACCGCTAACTGCACTTACAAGAAATTGGTGGCTCAGTGGTTAAATGAAGCTTTGTACTTCGTATCAAGTTCAGTGGTGGTAGACAGTTTAGTGCTTCCAAATCGCCAACTTCTTGTAGCTGCAAACCGTCAGACTGTCTAAATACTAACAAAAAAAATTAAATTTGCATTAAATAAATGGACAATAGTATTAAATGGTTTTCAATTTTTCAATTCTTAGAGGTTGGAAATGAGTTTTTAGACAAACTGCCGTTAGCTGCCATTATAACAGATGACTCTGAAAACAATGAACAACGAAAAGACATTTAAAACGAAGACAGAATTTTGTCATATTTTGCCAGACAAAATTGTTCTGACACGAAACGGAATTATCGGTAATGTTGCGAAAGTGACAGTTGGTAATAACATTTCAAGAATACTAATTATTTACGGAGGACTTTCTATCGGACTTTTTTATTTTGCTTTTGACAATTACAGAAACGGTCAAGTTGCACAACCTATATTATTTGGTATACTAGGAATTTATTTAGTTTACGGAATATTAAATAGTATCAATAACTCTTCTACACCAATCATAGACCGACAAAAAATTAAAGAAGTTAAATTTAAAAAAGCATTTTCCAGTTTGACTCGTTCAAGATTTGAAGTGCTATTTGAAGATGAACAAAGCAAATTAAGGAAACGAATAATAATGCTTCCAGGTTCATTGACAGACGGACAAAGTGAAACGGAGAAAGCGGTTAAAATTATGACAGATGAAAAATTAATAACGAACCGCTAACAACAACCCGAAAGGCTCATGTTTCTGATTCTATTTGGAAAAATTGTATTTATTTTATAGATTTACATCTTATTACAATTGCTGCTCCTGTTCTGTCCTTCAGGTAGTTGCAGAACGTAACCTATAAGCTTAAAAGATGACAGTTCAACAACAAAACTACATAAAACCAATTGGCATAAAACTCGTAACAAGCAAGATAGTTTTTACTATTACACTAGTTGTTATCGTATTAACAATTTTGAGCATTTGGCTATTTGGACTTGGACAACACAGAACAATATTTGAAAACTCAATTTTATCAACAACTATTTTATCCATTGCATTTTTTTTATTCTTGACAATTGGACTTTACAAAGGAATTAAACTCAAAGACGACATTGGAAAACTAACTAATAAGATAAAAATTGACAAAATTTCAAATTTGTCAGACAGTCTTGAATTTCCATCTGACATACCAGATGTTGGAGAAGGCATTGCTGGAATTATACTTGGGATATTAGCTTGGTTTTTATTTTCAATTTTACTGCTAATATTTATTTGGTTTTTTGGTGCAATTATTTGGACAATGATTTTAGTATTTGTAGCAATGCTATACTGGATTTTCTTTAGAGCTTTGCGACTGGTTTTCAAAAAATCTAACAAATGTAAAGGTAAGTTGACAACAAGTATTGTTTATGGACTTGGTTACACAACACTTTATAACTTTTGGATTTATGGTATTATCTTGGCAACACATTATTTAACAAAATGATAATACAACTTCAACGATTGATTGAAAAGCCTGCATTTAACATCGATTTAGAAATATGACAACAAAAATTACTCTGTTGAACATTTGTGTTAAATATCCGCAAAAAGGGTAAGCCCCAAATCGTTATTTGCTATTTTAAGACATCAATGACATCAAAAAAACTCTGGTTAATTTCAACACTGCTTTTAATAATACACTTGATAATTCAATTTGCGTTTTCTGTAAAGACTGACCCGTCAGAAAGTTTGGATATAATGACTTTGGGTTTTGACCTATTCAGCAATTTAATCCTTGTGGCAATTCTTGGAGCTGCACTGGGTGCATTAACAGCATTAATTCCATACAAACAAAAGAAATTTAATGAAAAATTTAAGACTACATTTCCTTTATCAACAGCTGTTGTGTTAGTAGTTTTAGTTTCAACTTTTGGCTACTTCATTTATTTGAAAAATGTTAAGGGAATTGAATTAAGACCATTGATAAAATACGAAGACATACATATACCCATAAATCTTGACTGCTCATCAGTTCGTAATGGCAAGTTTGAGACTGAAACATCGTATATCGAAAGAACAAAAGACAAGCAGATACAAACCGACAAAAAAACTGGAGACAAAAGAGAATTTATTGTTGAATGGACAAACGACTGTGAATATATTTTAACTTCAACTCAAGATAGTACAGAAAAATTAAGAGTGAAAATAACAGCGGTAAACCATGACATTTATGGTTGTTATGTTATTTCTGACAAGTATGCAGACAATTACCCAAATTTTTGAA
>CAYVDH010000170.1:0-7757 GCA_964450355.1 uncultured Flavobacteriaceae bacterium | reverse complement strand
GGATCTTTTTTATTAAAAATTATTCTTAATTTTTCAATTAATTTTTCATGTATTTATAATGTAATACATTGCCAGTAGAGTAGTTGTATTGTTTCGTTTGGTTATAAAGCAATCGGCATTATCTGTGTAAGTATAGTTACAAGTTGTAACAATACCTGCAGAATGATTGGCAATGGTATAGTTTTTCTAATTTTCAACAAAAATCCCACTTTTAGCAATTTGAATTTCAACAAAAAAATAGATAAAAATCATCATTGGACTAAGATTTTTATATTTTCAATTTTATGATTAAAAACAAATGAAACAACATAATTTCCAGACGCAAATTCATTTAAATTCAATTGGTATTGTATGTTGTTGGTCAATATTTTTTCATTGATTATAGAAGTATAAATTAATTTACCACTCATATCCAAAACAATTATTTCTTTTAAATGGCAATTTTGAACATTTGAAAGTTTAAAATTTATCTCACTATTAGAGACGGTTCCATTAGGGTATGCAATAATATTTATTGAATTTCCATTTTTACAATTTTCGTCAATAAATATTGGTTCCGACTCCTCAATTTCATTGTTTTTCATCATTCTTATTTTATACCAACAATCTGTTTTTACATTATTGTCAGCATATGAATATTCTACCGATGGTTCAAAATCGAAAATAGTATGAATCAGTTTATAATTTATTCCATCTTCACTTTTATAGATATCAATATTATTGTTGAGTGTAATTAAATCTCCACCTATTATTGAAATCATATTGTTGCAATTTTCTTTTTTCACATTAAAACTAATCAATTCAATTGGCAATGGTACAATATTATGAGTCATATTTCCTTCCTGCATGGCAGCCATGTATCTCCAAGGTCCATACATTTGACCAGTGATGGCTTTTGCCATACTGTATTTAGTACGTACTCTTATTTTATTGTAAAAAGCTCCTGTTATTTTATCCACCACTTCATTTAAAAGTAACGAATTTGAAACATTGGTTTTATTGCTTTCAATACCAGTACTACTCACTGACCTATCTATTCTTGAACTTGCTGAACTAAATGGCAATCCTTCTGATCTAAGTTCCCAAACCATTTGTAAGCTATCCCTTCCTAAAAAGTTTTTAGTGAAAAATTTAACACCAAATGAAGTTTCATTTACATTATTAATATTGATTAGTGTTGCACCATCTGCATTGGTTAATCTAATATTATTACGCAAACCGTCTCCATCACCTCCAAAATAAATAGAGGCTGCACCTTCATTTGTTTGACCATTGTCGTAATTATATGTCCCTACAATTGCATCACTAAATCCATCGCCATTCACATCGCCTGCTGAAGATACAGAAATTCCTAAATTTGCATTCGCTTGATTGCTTTCAATAGTAGCTGTAGCTATTGTACTAATTCCAGTTTCTGAACCATGATAAACAAAGGTTGCTCCTTCGTTTGTTTGTCCATTGTCATAATAATATGCTCCTACAATCACATCGCTGTATCCATCTCCATTCACATCGCCTGCTGAAGAGACTGAAATACCTAAATTTGCATTTGCTTGATTACTTTCAATTGTTGCAGCAGCAGTGGTACTTATTCCAGATGATGAACCATGATATACAAAGGCCGCACCTTCACCTGTTTGTCCATTGTCATAACCATCTGCTCCTACTATCACATCACTAAATCCATCGCCATTAACATCTCCTGCTGAAGATACTGAAATTCCTAATGTTGCATACGATTGATTACTTTCGACTATTGTTGCTGGTGTAGAGTTAATGCCAGAAATAGAACCATGATAAACAAAGGCTGCGCCTTCATCTGTTTGTCCATTGGCGTAATAAATTATTCCTACTACCACATCACTGTAACCATCTCCATTCACATCGCCTGCTGACGACACTGAATAACCTAAAACTACACCCACTTGATTACTTTCTACCATAGTTGCCGCTGTAGTAATAATTCCAGTTGATGAGCCATGATAAACAAAGGCTGCACCTTCATTTGATTGACCGTTGTCGTAGAAATAGGCTCCTACTATAACATCACTATATCCATCGCCATTCACATCACCTGCTGAAGATACAGAAATTCCAAAATTTGCATTCGCTTGATTGCTTTCAACTGTAGCTGCAGCAGTGGTACTTATTCCTGTTGATGAACCGTGATAAATAAAGGCTGCTCCTTCATCTGTTTGCCCATTGTCGTAAATTTCTGCTCCCACAATCACATCACTGTATCCATCGCCATTCACATCGCCTGCTGAAGATACAGAAATTCCAAAATTTGTATTCGCTTGATTACTTTCAACTGTAGCTGCAGGTGTGGTGTTAATTCCAGAAGATGAACCGTGATAAATAAAGGCTGCTCCTTCATTGGTTTGACCGTTATCATAACCATATGCTCCAACAATCACATCACTGTATCCATCGCCATTCACATCGCCTGCTGAAGATACAGAAATTCCTAAAAAAGCATTCGCTTGATTGCTTTCAACTATAGATGCTGCTATGGTACTAATACCCGATCCAGAACCATGATAAACAAAAGCAGCTCCTTCATTTGTTTGTCCATTGTCGTAATTATATGCTCCTACAATTACATCGCTATATCCATCACCATTCACATCGCCTGCTGAAGATACAGAAATTCCTAAAATTGAATTGGCTTGATTACTTTCTATTGATGATACTATATTGGTGTTGATACCCGATGAAGAACCATGATAAACAAAAGCTGCCCCTTCATTTACTTGTCCATTGTCATATCCGTCTATACCCACAATTATATCACTATATCCATCGCCATTTACATCACCTGCAGAAGAAACTGAAGTACCGAAATGATAACTCGTATTATTGCCTTCTAAAAATGTTGCTGCTGTGGTATTAATTCCAGATGATGAACCATGATAAACAAAAACTGCTCCTTCATCTGTTTGTCCATTTTCATAAAAATTATCCCCTACAATTACATCGCTGTAACCATCTCCATTTACATCGCCAGCAGATGATATAGAGTTTCCAAAATAGGCATCAGATTGATTACTCTGTAACAGGGCTGCTGCAGTAGTACTGATGCCAGAAGAAGAACCATGATACACAAAAACCACTCCTTCATCTGTTTGTCCATTGTCATAATATCTACTCCCTACAATTACATCACTGTATCCATCCCTATTTACATCACCAGCTGAATTCACTGTTTCTCCTAAAAACGCATCCGCTTGATTGCTCTGAACCATAGCTGCTGCTGTGGTGTTGATTCCAGATGCCGAACCATGATACACATATGCTACTCCTTCATTATTTTGACCATTATTAAAACTGCTAGCCCCAACAATGACATCGCTATAACCATCATTATTCACATCACCAGCTAAAGCAACAGACCCACCTAAATTTGCATCTATTTGATTGCTCTGAACCATGGCTGCAGCTGTAGTGCTGATACCTGATGCAGAGCCATGATAAACAAAAGCTGCTCCTTCATCTGCTTGCCCATTGTCATAGTTATAAGCTCCCACTATCACATCGCTATATCCATCGCCATTCACATCGCCTGCCGTAGATACAGAGTATCCAAAATTGGCATCTGCTTGATTGCTTTCAACCATAGCTGCCGCTGTGGTACTTATTCCAGATGATGAACCATGATGAATGAAGGCTGCTCCTTCATTGGTTTGACCATTATCATAATTATATGCTCCTACAATCACATCGCTGTACCCATCACCATTCACATCGCCTGCTGAGGATACAGAATATCCTAAATTGGCACTTGATTGATTGCTCTCTAAAGTAGCATTTGAATTACCTGGAGTTCCAGATGCAATTATCGGATCTATAGTAATGGGATAATGTGCATTTTTGTCGTTCACAATCAATGTTATTTTGTCGTTTCCATTAGAAGTTTTTATTAACGACATATGTGCCTCTAATGGTTTATTATTCACATCCCAAACATTTAAATCGCTGTATGAGAAAATTTGTGTATGTTTAGAATCTTTTAATTCAAAGGTTATTACATCATTTTTTATACTGGTAACCATGTTAGTAGTAACGGCTATATTTACCATCAATTCGCCATTTCCGTTTGGTTTATTTTTTACAATGTAATTTTGACGCATACCTTGGGAGTTATTTATAGACTCAATCATCAAATCCCTATTTTCAGATGTCAGGTTATTGTCTTTTACTCGAATTATTGCATCATTAAATTCTTTAAAATTATCTTTTTTGCCATAATTTAAAAGTTCAAATGACAATTTGATTGGGGATAGTTCTTTTTCTTCTAAATTTAACTCTTCTTTTAAATTTGTTTTTGGGGATGGGATTATTTTTGAAATTTGATTTGTTCGTAATTGAGCTGTAAAACCATTGGTTTTGAAATTAAATCTCAAATTGTGTTTTCGATTTGGGGCAGAATACAGTTTCTCTTTTTTTTGCCATTGAATACAATATTCCTTTGCTTCAATTGTTGAGTAAATTGATTCCTTATCTCTCAATAAACTATTAGATGAATCAGTATGATTTTTATCTTTGATATTAACATTGGATGATTGATAAATATAGCTTTTAATATTAACTATTATTAAGAAAGTTAAAATACAAAACAATAAGAATGCTATTTTCCGGTATTTTATGTTACTCATATTTTTATTAATTGATTCAAATATTTAAACTTAATGGCTATAGATTAGTTTATGAATCTGTTTGCCAATTTTAATCAAATAAACACCTTCGGGCAATTGTGGTATTTGGATACTATTTTCACCTACATTTATAGTTCCCTGTTGTATAAACTTTCCTGTAAAATCATAGAGTTGATAGGTTTCGTTAACTGTTGACGAAACATTGAAAATATTGCCAGACATAGGATTGGGGTAAATAGACAATTTGTCTTTTTCAAGAGAGTTAATTCCAGTCATGGATGAATTGCATCTGTATTCATAACGTTTATTTGAAGTAAATTTCATAGCAGCATTGTCCCAATCATAGTTATCATTTTGCGCTATTAAATCGTTATTGCTATTGTATTCGTTGGTTACTTTATAATCATATACCCAGCTGTTATTATTCCAAAACATATAATCTGTATAAATTAATTTTGAATTTGAATTATATAACAAGCTACCTTTACCATACTTCTCCCAAACATTTCCTACCTTTTGTTGCTCACTAATCGAATAAAGATCCAAATTAGAATTGTATCCATAATCACTTTTTATATCCTCAACCCATGCACCAACATTCCATTTGTAGGTAAGTTTTTGTGACACTAAATTATTGGAATTATATGCAGATGTTGAACGTTTGGTATTTAGCCAGTCGTTATTAGACCATTGTTTTTCTATTATTTCAGTTTCTAAATTTGATGAGTTATAGGTATAAATTTTTAAAGTAGAGTTTACCCAAGCACCTGCTACCCAATTTTCTAATTTCCTTGTAAAAACTTTATTATTGGACCAATAAACATAAGTATGTTTATTTTGGTTTGTCCAAACATTATTGTTGTAACTTTCATCTAGCTGCTCCACAATTAAATTGTTATTATTATAGGCTTTTGTCCATTTAGAACTAATTTGCCAAATGTTAACATTCCAATTGTAAACATTTCTATTAATTTCTAACTTATTGCTGTTGTACAGATACTCATATTTTGTTTTGTTTGTCCATACACCAGAATTGTAAGTTTGAAACAACATTATTTTCATTTGGTTATTAACATTGTAGGTATATATGTACCTATTTAATGGTATCTTATTTTGGTTGTTATCAATATCGAAAATGTACATTGTATCTCTGATACACTCTGCTTTTACTATTTGGCAACAAAAGATGATGCTGGCTATAAGTATAATTTTTTTCATTTTTTTATTGTTTAATGATTTTTAATATTTGGTTTTCGATTATAACTACATAAATTCCTGCATTCAATTGAGGTATTTCTATGGCATTTTCGCCTATTGAAATATTTCCTTGTTGAATTGACTTTCCTGTACAATCTAAAAGTGTATATTCAGAATTTATACTTGAAACAACATTGATGATGTTGCTTGTTAGTGGGTTTGGATATATATTCAAATTATATTTATCAATGGTTTGAATATTGGTTTGATTGCATAATCCATCAATTTCCGTAGGAGTACTTTTATCAATTTTAGTTCCGTCACCTAAATTAGCCGAATAATTATAACCCCAAGCATGTAGCTCATTATTTGTTTTTATAGCTAAATTATGAAAATAGGCATCCACAATTTTCCAAGTTGTATCTGTATCTATTTTTACTGGTGCCAATTTTTTAATTATACTACCATCACCTAATTGTCCATTTTCATTATCTCCCCAAGCTAATAGTGTATTATTATATTTGATGCCTACACCATGACGATATCCCATTGATACAAACTTCCAATCAGTATCCGTGCCTACTTGTGTTGGAATTTTTATATTTAAAATAGTGCTGTCATTAATTCCAAGTTCACCATTGGCATTATATCCCATGGTCCAAAGTGTGCCATCTTTTTTAATAACAGCAGAACTAACATAACCATTCGATATAAAAATCCAATCATTATCAGCTCCAATTTGAGTTGGCGATTTTAAGTCTTGACTTGCTCCATTTCCTAATTGTCCGAAATTATTGCGTCCCCAGCCCCATAAGGTATTGTCTGTTTTAAGAGCTAAACTATGAACACCTATTCCTGCAGAAATAAAATTCCAATTAGAAGCATTGCCTATTTGAATTGGGAAATTTTTATTTACAATTGTTTCATCTCCTAATTGACCATATTGGTTTTTGCCCCAAGCCCAAAGTGTACCATCGGTTTTTAATGCTAAAGTATGAGAATAACCTGCATCTACCATTGCCCAATTATTATCTGTCCCAATTTGAGTAGGTGTGTTTTTATTAATATTTGTACTATCTCCAAGTTGTCCATCTGCATTATATCCCCATGCCCATAAAGTGCCATCATTTTTAATTGCATAAGAAGAAAACAATCCAGCTTTAACCAATTTCCAATTATTTTCAGTACCAATTTGGGTGGGTATGATTTTATCATTTGTTGTTCCATCTCCAAAACACCCATAGCTGTTATCCCCCCATGCCCAAAGGGTGCCATCTATTTTTACTGCTAAAGAGTATTCTCTACCACATGCAACAGATTGCCAACATTGTGCATTAGACTTAAAGCTTAGTAAGACTAATATTAAAGAAATCAAGTATTTTAATTTATTCATTTTTATTTTATTCATTTGATAAAACAAAAATGGATTATATAGAGGTTGTAAAAATACCCTAATGATGTGATTTTTTTAGAAAAGTCACTACAGTGCTTACATCAAATGATATTGACGTTTGCTTAGTTCCATTTAACCCAGCTTGTGAACTAATGAATGCCAAAATTTAACAGACGAATAAAATAAAAAAGGCTACACTATGGGCACACTTAGAATAATTTCAAGTATCCTCAAAAGAAATTTTATTGCATTAATAATAGCTTTATTTCAAAGAATAAAATCGAAAAGATGTTTGATATGGCAACTTTTTTTTATTCGTATTAGAATTTAAATGCGGATTCTGGGTTAAAATTTAAAAAATAAAAAAATAAAAAAACATGTTTGAAATATTGATATTTTTTAATCGTCCCAAAAAAATTATCCTAAATAATCTAAGTCAGAAATTATCAGTTTTAAAATTATTATTCGCTTTTCAATTCCATTACAGTATAAAAAATTCTATTTTTTTTCTA
>CAYVDH010000169.1:0-7759 GCA_964450355.1 uncultured Flavobacteriaceae bacterium | reverse complement strand
TTATAAATCGTTAAAATTATTTATTTAACTATAAACTTTTGTGTAAATAATTCATTTTGGGTTTCAATTTTTATAAAATATTGACCTGATGGTAAATTAGTGTTAAATGGATAATACATTTCCAATGCTTCCATATTTAATGTTTGATTAAGCATTTGTTGACCTAACATATTATAAACAGATATATTTACATTATGAGTAATTGCTTTTGAAAATTTAATATTTATTCCATTGCCTTCATTTAATGTTGGATAAATTATAAGTTTATTTTGATTGGTAATTGAAGTTTCCATTCCTGTTGCAGGAGAACCTTCTAAGCTTAAGCCCCAACTAAATAAAAATCCAGTATTACCATTGCTAAGGTCTGTAATTTTTAAAATCCAATCCCCTTTACTGTCCATGCCATCTAAAGAATTAAATTTCTCATAGCAACCGATTAAAGGCGATGGATCGGCATAATTAAAGTTGCCAATATTAAAATTATTTTGAGTATCTAAAACAAAAGTTAAGTTTTTACCTTTACTGTCTGTTTGTCTAACTAAAAAATATTCATTTCCAAATGGTGAAATTAATTTAATTTCTAATTCAGATGTGTTGGCATGAGTTAAAGCAAGAAAAACTTTTACTTTATTTGGATCAATATTTACAGATTTTAAAATATTGATAGTATCATAAGTGTAACCAGCGGTTCCTGTTGAAGGAATTATTTTGTTTGGATGATTAACTTTCATACTATCCATAATAGGATATTGCAAACCAAAACCCATATAGAACATAGGAGGAGCTTGTTCATGAAAATAGGCGAAACGACAACCATTGTTTACAAGATGATATCCTAATCTTGTGCCAGAATGTAAATAGCCATCAAAATTGTAAGCAACAGTGGACTTTGGTGCAATAGGTTGATTATGATACTGTATAGGATGGTGCAAGTCTCTATTAATTTCTTGCTCTGTTTTTGCATAATTAGAAATGCGAAGCTCATCCATGTATCCTTTAAAAAATTCATTTGCATCTCTTGTACTTCCAATCCATAATCTATCCGTTCCTGCTATCAATTTTGGAGAATTATAACTATTTACCTGTTTACCATTAATGTAAATATAAAATCCTTGCAAATTTGCTTGAAATTCTTTGTAAACAATTGCTATATGATACCATTGATTAGGAATTAGTATTGTTCCTGAAGGTCCGAAAACACCACCTATAAAAAAATCAATTTTACCTAAATTACTAATTTTAATTTTGAAACTAGCATGATCCAATAAGGTTTGTGTTGTGCCAATTGCATCTACTTTTACCCAAGTTTCTATGGTCATATTACTAGATAAATTTACATCAGGATCCCCATCAGCATTAGCTTTTAGGTTCGAGTTGCCATCAAAATATACATAACCATTATGCATCACAGTATTTGAAGGATGTCTTCCAATTTTTTCTTTTGTAAAGTTACCATTTCCTCCACCGTATGGAAGATAAAAAGAATAATCTTCTACATCAAAATCATAAGTCATACAGTAAACAATATTTTGGGAATAAGAAGATATATTAAACCAAGAAATTGAAGTTCTGTAGTTATTTGAAATTTCTGTACTAGTTCGATTCGTATTCCATATTCTTAAATCATCTAAACTTCCTATCAATTTATTACTAACAATGGAAGATTTCCCTATATACAAAGTATCGCTAGTATTTGTAAATGCCCCAATATTAGATGCTGATTGAACGTCATAAATTCCATTAACATAAATTTTAACTTTACCATTACCAGCAAAAGTTACAGCTACATGATTCCATGTTTCAGCATTTAATAAAGCATTGGAATAAGCAACATATGAACCAGTAACTTGTACTCTAATACGCCCATTGTGTATATAAATTCTATATTGGTCTTTCCCAATTATTGGATGAAACCCATTGTTTACTTTTGGTTTTATCCAAAATTCAACAGTCATGTTTGTATTAACATTGGGTACATTAGGGGGTACTATATAACTTGTGCCATCAAAAATTGCAGCATCATTCCATGAGGTTTGGGCAAATCCAATAGTTGTAGATAAAGCTATTATTGTATAAAATGCAATCAATAATTTTATTTGTTTTTTCATAATTTTTTCATAAAATTGATAATACAAAATTGAAGTAATGTATTTTTATAAAAATACCTTAATGATGTGATTTTAGTATTTAATGAATAAACTAGCCATTAATTTATTATTTGAATTTTGAATGATTGAGTTTCAGAATTAATGATTGAATTATTGAATTGAACATACAGAAAATAATGACCAGAGCATAAATGGTTGATGGGAATAGTTGTAATATCTGAAGCTGAAATGATGGTAGATTGCTCGCTGATTTTTTGACCTAAACTATTGTATAAGCTATACGTTAATGTACCTGATTCGCCATTGGTTAATTGTAGATTGACTGAATTTTGCGTTGGATTTGGGAAAACTGAAAATTGCATTTTGGGTTTAACAATTGGTTCATTTACCCCAACTGAATTTACAGTAGGTTGCAACAGTCCTTGTGTAATTACAATATTGGCATTAGTAAATGTTGTTACAGCAGCCATTTCTCCAATATTGTATCCATATACATTGCCTGCAATTGTAGCAGTACCACCAGCACTGTTGACAGTTGTTTGAGCACTTAATTGCCCCATTGAAATTAAAATACTTACTGATAATATGATCATTTTCAGAGTTTTTAAAGGGTTTGAGTTTGTTTTAATATTCATGTTTTTTATTCTTTTAAATTAAATTTTATTTCTTTTCCTGTATTAATGTTAATTTGATATAAAATATCACAGTTACTCGAAGTGCTTTCATCTTTCTCTTCGTTACAAAGCACAAACAATACATCGCTTTGTAATGTGTATGATTCTATATCTTTAGTTTGTGTGTTAAAAGTCCATATAGTGTTTCCTTTTTTATCTATGCCTGTAAACACAATTTTACCTTCATTGCCAATAGTTGATTTTGATATTATAACAAATATCTTATTGGACAAATCGGTTACATAATTTTTACTTTGCTTGTTTATTAAAAACCCTCCATTGATAAATGTTGTTGGAATTATTGACTTCGTATTTTCAATAAAGGTTTGATTGTTATTTTGGTCTGTATTTACATTTGCAATAAAAAGATTTTGTTGAACATCTTCTTTTTGTTGAAGATAAGCGGTACAAAATTTCATTTTTTTATTTATGTGTTCCAAATCACTTATTCCAAAATACAAATCATTAGCTATAATTTCAGAAGTTTTTATAAAATCATCATTATCAAAATAGCTTTCATCTAAGTTTACTATTCTTTGTTTACCATAATTTTGTTTTTCCCTTTCAGCATCATACATACTTCTACGTTTCTTCACTAAGGTTTCAATTTCTAAATCTAATAATTCTCTTTTTTGAGCAATGTGTTTTGTTTGTTTTGAATATTCATATGAACTTAATTGTTTTTGTTGCAGTTTTCTTACATAAGAATTTAATGAGTCCAAAAGAAGATTACGTTGACTTAACAAGGTCGATACCTGTTCATTTAATTTATTTATTTCATTCATTGATTCATCTTTAAGTTCAACAATATTATTTTTAATTTCTGATGCTATTAAGTTATTGTTTATACTCCATTGAGTAGCGTTAAGAGCTGTAAAATCGATGGTTTTATTATTCTTATTAAACTTGTAGTAATGTATTTCTTTTGGAAATTGTCCTTTGAGTTGCGGATTTTTTTCTTCTAATTGTGAAGTACTAGCTAAAGGCGACAGTGTAAATGGATCATAAACATTAAGTCCATCTGCAAACACATAAGCTACATGTTCATCAGCGCCTAAAATTTTTATTCTACCACTTTTTGAAGTTATTTTTACCTCCTTTTCTATTTCATTTGTTTTGGGGTTATAGCTGGCTAAGTACATGGTAGTTTGGTATCTTTTTACTGTTGAGCCACCTCTGTTTGAACTGCTTATCAAGCGTCTGTGTTCTGTTTTAAAAAACAAACATTCTTTATTGTTTTTTTTGAAATAAAAAATAGGCGCTGTGCCATACCGATAAAATGTAAAAAACTCAATTCCCATAGATTTAGCAAAAGGTAAATTGATACTAGTGTATGGAATAATAACAAAAAGTATAGGCAGAATAAAACACAATATGATAAACACTTTGCGCTTACGAGATAAAATTATTTTTTTAGCCATTTTTTTAGATGGGTTAAGATTGTCTTTTGGTTTTAGTAGAAAGCAAATGCAGTTGTGGTGGTGTAATTTCGGGGTGCACTATGGCTATTTTGCTAAAGTCTTGAGCATCATAAAACACATTCAACCAATCGCCTATTTCAAATTTTAGAAGTCTTTTTTTACTGTACATCATTCCTTTAACTGACGTAATGAAAGAACTTTCATCCGCTTTTAATACTTCTAAAGTAAACTTTGCTTTAGGTCGGTTATTCAAATACCATAATGGTTCTATTGCCAAAATTTTACCTTTGGTTTTTATTCCATTTTTTACAATTAAGTAATGCCTGATATTGGGTAAAATTGTAGTAAAAAAGAGAGCAATAAGAATCATTAAACAACTAGTAATATATAAGATATAGTAGAACATATTTATAGTTCCATCAACATTTACACCACTTTTGCCATAATTAATATATGCAATAAAGAGCAGCATACCTAATATCATTAGAAATTCTATAATGGCAAATTTGAGCATGTTTGATTACCCTTTTTTAAGTAACAATTTTATTTCTGCTAACTCTGCTTCTAATTGTTGCATTTTAGCATTTAATTGTATAATTAGTTGCTGTTGACTTTGTATAGTTTGTGTTTGCTGATTTAAAAGTTGCTGTTGAGCTTGGTTGTTCGTATTTTGCACATTGAGCAATAAATTTGTAGAATCTATAATGGCTTGTTGTTCTTGAATGGCTTGTGTTAACACAGGTACAAGGCTAATGTAATTCATGCTCATTATATTCATTTTTTTCTCTAAACAAGCAGTATCTCCAAATTTCGAATTCTTTTCACTTACTCGAAAGCTATGACTTGCTTCATCCACCAATTCTGGAAACACCTTTTTTACTTCTTGTGCAATGAATCCCAGCTGTTTGCCTTGAGCTAAGTTGATGTAATTATATTCATCTGTCCTGAACTCATAGCTACGTGGTTTAAGTTGCATCACTTTATAGAGCGAACCTTCCAAATCTTTAATATTTCTTTTTAAACTACTATCTGATGTAGATGTAAGCGAGCCAGTATAGTAAAAATTACCATTCAAATAGCCAGCCCAACTGCCTGTGTTGGCAGTGGCAGATCCATATACGCCATATCGGTTGCCTGTGCTTCCTCCTGCTTCTCCTCTTACTCCGTAGCGATTGCCTGTACCCGTTCCATCTGCGACTGCTTCGATGCCGTAGGTTGCTGAACTGTTTCCCAAATCATTGTTTGAATATAAGTTCCATAGGTTGCTACTTTGAACATAAAGTTGTGAAGCACCTGCAACAGTAGCCCTGTTTAGCGAAGTGCGTCCTGTGTTGTCCATAGCGAGGCGTTGGTTAATACCGCCTGTATTTATAGCGAATCCATTAGCACTTTGGAGTTTCAAGTTGTGTCCATCGCTGTCGTCATCTAACAAGTAATGATTACCTCCACCATTTTCTATAATGAGCTGTGCATCACCAGCGTTATTGCCATTTATGGTAATTCCATCGTTGCCTGATACCGCTACTTCCAGTTTTGATGTAGGCGTGTTTGTTCCTATGCCTATACTTCCAGTGTTTTTTATAAAAATACGTGAAGTATCATTAGTGCGTATTACTAAGCCCGCATTGTCGGTAGTACCAATATAGTTGATTGAAGAATTGGTGCCTGAATTACCTGTTTTACTCCAAGCATTCGTTGCGGTTTGTGCATTTACAGCGTTATCAGCATTTTGTGCAAATAAAGCATAAGGCACACTGTTAAATTGTGTGGTGCCCATCGCCAAATAGTTGCTGCCTCCAGCTGGGTCAATTTCTACTTCTAAAAATTTTAAGCCACTGGCCCAATTGATAGAAGTAAAAGTGCCAGAGACTGCTGTGCCAGAACCAATAGCAGTAGTGTATAATCCAAAAACATTGGTAGTGAGGGCATGTGTTTCGGTGTACAACACTGCACCATTGGCAGTAGCTTGGCGAATACTCAAGCGCAAGCTAATATTTTGATTGACTATTGGGTTGCCATTGGCTTGGCGAGCTACTCCTTGATAATTGATTTGTTGTGGAGCTTGGGCTACTATTTTTAGCTGAATGCTAAATAGTATAACTGTTGCGATGATTAACTTCTTCATGTTATTTATTGTTTAATTATTTTATATGTTTGGTTTCCTATTCTTAACAAATACATTCCTAAAGGCAAATTGGAGGCATCTATTGTGTTTTCACCAATAGAAATATTTCCTTGTTGAATTATTTTTCCAGTAAAATCATAGAGTTGATAGGCTTCATTGTTTTGAGAATAAATATTAAAATGATTGTTAGTAATGGGGTTGGGGTAGATAGAAATGGTAATTTTATCATCAATACTTTGTAAAGCCGTAGTGGGTGTTTGGCAAACATTCGCTGTTTTTTTAAAGCTATTTTGATTTATATTAGTGCTATCGCCTAATTGACCCTGGGCATTGTTTCCGGAGGCGTATAAATTGCCGTTTTTTTGTAATAATAAACTAAAAAAAAGCCAGGAGCAATAGAGCTTACATTGCTCGCTAAACCAATACCATAAGGGGTGTTAATATTTACCAATGTGCCAGTGCCTAGTTGACCTAGATTATTTGCACCCCAAACCATAATGGAATCTGAAGTATTAATGGCAAAATTAGATAAACCACCAACATATATTGATAGCCAGTTTTTTGCGCTACTTAGTTGAGTTGGAGTTGTTTTACTAACCCAGCTGCCGTTACCTAATTCTCCGCTACTGTTTTCGCCCCAAGACCATAGAGTACTATCTTTTCTTAAAGCTACCGAGTGTGTTTCGCCTGCGCCTATGGCAATCCATTTATTAGCACCACCAACATTTATGGGCAGTTTTTTATTTATGGCAGTGCCATCCCCTATTTGGTAATTGGAATTGCTTCCCCAAATCCAAAAAGTGCTGTCTGTTTTCAATGCCATACAATGATTTCCACCAGCAGCTATATATGCCCAGTTTGTTTCTATTCCAATTTTAGTAGGTGTATCGCGTTGTAGGTTTGTATTATCACCTAATTGTCCCATTACATTTCGGCCCCAAGCCCAAAGTGTTCCATCAAATTTAAGCGCAATGGTGTGTGAATAGCCAACATCTATGGCTTTCCAGTTGGTTTCAGTCCCTATTTGAACTGGAGTAAGCCTGTTTATATTGGTTCCGTCACCCAGTTGTCCGTAGTTGTTTAAACCCCAAGCCCAAAGAGTTCCATCTTTTTTGATACCTGCACTATGCGCTTCGCCAGCTGAAACAACTTGCCAATCTTTATGGTTTTTTATCAAGACTGGTTTGTTTCTATTTATTTTGGAACTATCACCCAATTGACCAAAGTCATTTCTACCCCAAGCATATAGTTTAGTATCCTTGTCTATGGCCAAACTATGCCCATAGCTTGCATCTATTTTCACCCAGCATTGTGCAATTGATTTTGTGTTAGCTATCAGTAAAATTACTGCTATTAAAAGATTGTTTTTTTTCATTTTTATTGTTTAATTATTTTATATGTTTGGTTTCCTATTCTTAACAAATACATTCC
>CAYVDH010000168.1:0-7795 GCA_964450355.1 uncultured Flavobacteriaceae bacterium | reverse complement strand
TGTTTTATTTGCTCTTCTAATATTTTTTCTAATTCTGTTTTATAATATTTACGTTCTATTGTTCTAATTAGTTTGCCTTTTATTTTTTGTTTTGGAAAATTTAAAAGTGTATCATATATAAATTCTCCAACAGTTTTATTACTATTATTTAATTCGTTTTCAGTTTTCTTTTTTAATAGCCCCCAATCATCCTCATTAGGTGCTCTAAAACTTCTTTTTTCTTTACCCTCTTTATCTTTTTTTATAGACCCATCTTCATTAAATTCTGTAGTAACTATAAAATCTCTTGACTTTCCTATCCATTCATTTAAGGGGATTTTGCTAGAGCGTCTATAAATCCATCCATTTTCTAATATAACATTATACCATATTTCACCATCTTTTTTTCCTTTATCCCCAACAGTTACATCAATAACTTTAAGATTATAAAACTCTTCTGTTTTATTGTTATTAGTATCATTTTCTTCCCCTCTTAGTTGATAATATCCTCTTTTTTGATTAAAATGAAGTAATAGCCATGCTAATTCTTCTTTCTCTATTTTTTGAGAAATAGCTTTTTTTCTTAGATAATAAATTGTCCAATCGTAAGGTATATTAGCTGATTCACCTTTTAAGTTTTTAAGTAATTGAGGTTGAAAATGTCTAAAGTCTTCAATCATTTCCAAATAAGAAGATTTAAAAACAAAATCAAATTTGTTATCACTATTTAATTTATATGCTAGTTTAGGTTCGATTTCTTTATCAAACTTTCCATATTTATTTAAAGTATCAGCAAAATGTTTTGTTAAAAAGTTCAATAAATTTAAAACTCTATGCAATCTTTCTCTTCTCAATAAATGTCTTTCTCGCAATCTTCTTGTACTTCTAAATTTAGTCCTTGAAGCTGTTTGTGAAACTGAGTTTCCTTTTTCAAATTCTCCAAGAATTTCTTGACTCATTGGAATTATTCGAGAATTCATACCAATGATTTTACTTTTTTCTTTGTCAATTAACGCCCAACCAATACTGTTTGTCCCTAAATCTAAGCCTAAAATTGTTTTCATATTTTTAAAAGTTTTTGTTTGCAGCTAAAATAATAATTTGTTTTTAAGAAAAAAAGAAATATTTTTGTATCTACGAAAGCAAATCACAATAAGGATTATTCCGTTGTGAAAACATTTAAAGCGGGGCAACTCGCTTTTTTCTTGTATTAAATACTAACACATAAAAGAACCAAAATCAACAAACAATAAAAAGAATCTCAAACCTGAATCTAAATTATTGCAATTGTTCAATTCTTTTGAGGAAAGTAATGATTCTGATGCTAAAGTTATGGCTAGTATGTCCGGAATTCAACATCTTAAAAATGCTACTGATTTAATTAGATTACTATACTCCGATGAACTTAAAAGACCTATAGATAAAAATTTAATCATCAAATAATGATCAATGTTTTATTAGAAGAACATCAAGAAATCCTTTTTTATTCAATAAATACAAAAAATAAACTCTTCAATTCAAAACATCTGTAACTGTTGAGTTGGTTGCATTTTTTCTTTCTCTTTTTTGCCCTGAAATATTTCCATGTCCCCAAATTGTTTGTCTGTAATACACATGATGCCTACATGCCCTTTTTCTGGTAAACTCTTTTTTACTCTTTTTATGTGCACCTCGGCATTCTCCCTGCTTGGACAATGACGCAAATAAATACTGAACTGAAACATCTCAAATCCGTCACTCATGATTTCTTTTCTGAATTTAGATGCTAGCTTCCTCTCTAATGCCGTCTCTGTTGGCAAATCAAAAAATACTAATACCCACATAATTCTGTATGCATTTAATCGTTCTGATTGTACCATGTTTATACCATTTCAGGATAGACTATTTTTCTCTGTGTGCCTTCATAACATTTTACTAAACTGGCACTTGTTCTCTGCATAGCTATCAACAATGGACTTTTTTCACCATCCAACACCACATCTTGTGTAAATATTTGTAACAAGGTTTGCTTTTGCTCTTTATCTATGGTCTCATTGACTTTTCCTTGTTTCATCATTTCACAAATTAATAAATCTACAATTGGTCTGTATGGCTCCATGATGTCGTCAGCCAAACAATATGAATTGTATTTATTTCGATGGTGAATACCTAAGGTTGGTAATAATCCACTTCCAACCAATGCCCTTGCAATTCCAGCCCTTACCAATGCATAGCCATAATTCAACAAATGATTTGGACTTTCTCCTTCTCGGTCTCTTACAAAAGAAAATTTAAAAATATTTTTCCAATAATATGCCGCTGCTCTCCCTTCAATATTATCTGGGTCACCACTTCGAATGTTTTTTGTGATTTTCATTAAATATTGATAATCTCCACTTGCTTGTTGCTTCAATACTGCTGCTTGATTTAATACTTTTTGCTCTACAGTTTGAGCCCACAATTGTTTTTTTAGTGGTACACTGGCTTCTATTTGTGAAGCGAATCTCTCTGATTGTAAAGTGTTGCCATCTAAATTTAACAACATGCCAGTAGGATGATGTGTGTTATCACATGTTATCAAGGCAACATTGTGGTACATTAGTTTTGAAATCAATGCTTGGCTAATGGTGATTTGTTGATGATCCAATAGCATTACTCCAATGTCCTCAATAGGGATGGTGGTACTTCTATCTTCCTCTTTTAATCCACTTTTTAGTTCGGGAAGTGTAATGACTAATTGTTCATTGGCGGTTCTTAAATAGGCGGGATTGCCAAAATAAAGTGTTCTTTTTATCATGGTTCATAAGTTTAGTTTATACAAATTTAAATACTTAATCGTCTAAATACAAAATAATATTTACTAGGCTATTCACTTTTCTTTCCCATTTTTTTCTTAATATTGTCTTTTAATTTTATATGAATAAATTTTTTACTGTACTGCTTGTATTTACTACTCTTAATGCCATGGCACAAGCCCCTGGTGATACCATCAAAGTGAAAACATTTCACTACAACAGCAAAACCCGCGATACCACCGCCTATTTTCCTAAACAAAATCTTACCTACGAAAAAATAATCATGAAATACAACATGCGCTGTAAAAATGCCCTGATTTCTAATGGAACCAACCGCGACCAAGGTTGTGGCGAATGGGATTACTCTTGCAATACCTACATTGTGGATTCATCTAAAATTGAAGAAGTACCTTCAACTATACCCAATTATAAAATTTCTAATTTTACTGGAACCCAATTCAATTACAGAACTAATCCTATTTATGATTTGTACGATTATTCACTTAAAAATGTAACGCTTAATAATACCAACTCTGAATCTAAATACACCATTGGCAATGGAAATGTTGCTATGGTTGAATTAATAAATCCAACTAACAAATCTGGAAAATCGCAATTGTTATATAGCGCTGCAGAACTTATAGCTATGGGTTTCACTGCTGGTGATATCAATGGCATTGAACTCAATATAAACAACACAGGAGGAAATGCACAGTTTTTTAAAATTAAAATAAAACATAGCAATCTGAATAAATTAAATACCAATAATCCCGACCTCAATGGATTTACTGAGGTGTTTAACAACCATTTTCAATTTGTGAATGGTACCAATAAATTGTTGTTTCATACTCCTTTTGTTTGGGATGGAAGCAGCAATCTTATTTTTGAACTTTCTTTTACAAACACTGTCGCAGATAATTCTATTGAGTTAGTTGGTAGCACAGATACAGTTGTGTCTAGCATTTATGCCAATAATAATTTTGCCTTGGATTTATCTTCCAATGGTCATGTCAACATCAATTCTTCAGTATTGAGTTCAATAAGCAACGAAATGACTGTTTCTTTTTGGGCTTATGGCGATGCCGCTTCTATGCCTACCAATACATCTGTGATCTATGGATACGGCAGCAACACTGGTCAAAGACAATTGAATATTCACTTGCCTTGGAGTGATAACAACATTTATTTTGATTGCGGATACAGCAGTGGAAATTTTGATAGAATAAATAAAGCTTCTGTGGCATCAGAGCAAGGTGGTCAATGGAATCATTGGACATTTACTAAAAATGCAACAACTGGTAGCATGAAAATATACCTTAACGGAACCTTGTGGACTTCAGGCACAGGAAAAACCAAACCTATTTCACTATTAAATTTAATTTTAGGGAAGGGTCAAGATTTAAATAATAATTACAAAGGCAAAATCAACGAATTGGCTATTTGGAACAAAGAAATTTCTGCTGTAGAAATTGCTAATTGGTTGAAAAAACCATTGTCTAATTCTCATCCTAATTACAACAATTTATTGGCTTATTATTTCATGTTCGAAGGTTTCGGTCAAAACATCACAGACAATAAAAATAACTTAATTTCTAATGGCAGCAACATCAATTGGACATACGATAGGGGAGATAAATTAAGTAAAGCATTTTTTGAATTAAGCGCAAAACCTAACTTAACTTTATTGAGAGGAAATTACGACCTTACAGTGACTAACACCACTAGCAGAGATTCCATCAAAAGAAATCCTAATGTGGTAGATAAATATTCAATCATATCAAAAAGCGGAGTTCTACCATTTGAAAACGATGTAATAAAATTAGACACAACTTACTTTTATTACGAAGCTACTCCAGTGAAAATATACAATGGCGACAATGGCAATGTTAAGTCCACAGTAACATTAAGCTCCGAGGGAAGCATCAATATCAGCAATTTAAATTACATCAGACGATTTCCATATTACAATGAAATCATTTCGTTTGTTACACCTTATGGCATTGGCTTGGATTTAGGACCAAAAGGCAAATCATGGTTTTATGATGTCACAGACTTTGCTCCAATATTAAAAGGAGATAAGCGCATTCAAATGACTTTAGGTGGGCAAAATCAAGAGCAAATGGATGTAGAATTTTATTTCATAGTAGGCACACCTGTTCGAAATGTCATTGAGTTCAATCAACTATACAATGGCGCCAGTAGGATAGGAGGAGTTTCAATTGGCAACATCAATAATGAAACAGCTTTTAAACCTGTTAAAGTTAAATTGCCTTCTAATGCCGTTGATTTTAAAATTAAATCTACCATCACTGGTCATGGAGCTGAGGGTGAATTTGAAGTGAATGGAGGTCAAGTGGATCATCAATTGAACATCAATGGAGGCAATTCAGAATTCAGTTGGGCCGTGACTCAGGAGTGTTCATTTAATCCTGTATTTCCACAAGGAGGTACATGGGTGTACGACAGGCAAGGATGGTGTCCTGGAGAGGTGTCATTAACCAAAGAAAACAACATCACAAGCATGGTGAACCCTGGCGATTCAGTAACAATAGATTACAATACCTCAGCCCCTCAAAAATCAGGCGACTACAGGTATTTAGTGGCACATCAATTGATTTCATATGGCAGTCCTAATTTCAATTTAGATGCTGCTATTACTGATGTGTTATCTCCTACAAACAATGTGTTGTATTCGCGCAGCAATCCTATGTGTGCTAATCCTAAAATTAAAGTAAAAAACACAGGTAAAACTGCCATTACTTCCATTAAATTTGAATACTATGTAAATGGTAGCAGTAACATTCAAGATTACACTTGGACAGGTAATTTAGTATCGTTAGAAAGCATTGACATCACTTTGCCTACTTATCATTTATTTAGCCGTGACTTGCAATCAAAAAACAACAGTTTTAATGCTGTGATTAAAAAAGTTAACAATGCCGATGATGAATACAATTTAAACAACAAGATATTTTCAACGTTTGATGTACCAGAAGTGGTTCCGGGGAATTTTATATTTGAATTAAAAACCAACAACTATCCTGCAGAAAATAGTTTTACATTGTATGATGCTGATGGAAAAATAGTAGATCAACAAAGTTTTACCGATGTCAATAAATTGTACAGTTTTACTTACAATTTAAGTGGTTGTTATAAATTGGTGGTAGAGGATAAAGGTCAAGATGGATTAAATTGGTGGGCAAATTCAGCGCAGGGAACTGGTTTGGCAAGAATAAAAAGAGGCAATGGCTCGTTGTTAAAAACATTTCAACCTGACTTTGGTGGTGGTTTTGAATACCAATTTACAACCAATAATGCATTGGTAACAGACAACCAATACTTTGAAAACTCCATAGACATATACCCAAATCCAAGCCAAGGTAAATTTGTTATTGAGAGTCAGAATTTGGTAGGAGCTACAATACAAATAGTGGATGTGTTAGGTAAAATACATTATCAGAACAATTCAGTAACAGATACAAGCATTGTAATCAATGAAAAAGAAATCAGTTCGGGAGTATATTTTGTAGTGATTAAAAAAGGCGAATGGATAAAACAAGAGAAAATTGTTGTCTATTAAAAATCAATGAATTTATTAAGATTTTTTAATTTTATTTATAAAAATAGTTTTTTTTTATTCCCCATTTTTTTACTTATAAATTGTAGTGATTTTAATAAAAGTAGTAAAATTGACTTAACTGAAATACTTGATTCATTCCCAAGATTATCTCCTAAAGATTTTGTCTTGCCAAAAAGTTCTTCAAACAAGAAATGCCCCCTAATATGTTATTATAATAATACATTAAAAGTTATGTTCTACACAAGTAATAATATGAAGGGAAAGTTCAATTGTAAATCTAAAGAAGAACTTATTACCTTTTATCCTCACAATTTAGATTCAATTTTTCTAGTATATAATGATTCAATTATTACAGTGAATAATAAAGGAGTAGTATTAAATAGTGTTCATTATGAAAATAAATTTAAATATAATCAACATAATTATTCAATTGGGAAGTTAATGTATGATTATCCTAATTGCTCCTATATTAATGACAAAAATGTTTTATTGATACAATCAAATTATTATGACAATAATTGGTGGAGTAAAGATTTTTTTATTAATTCCATGATAATAACTGGAATTAATGTAAACAATGGAAAATTAACCATGTTTAACAATATTAAATACCCAAATCAATATTTTACAAATTGTTATGCAGAACATTTGAATTATTATTTTACTATAAATGATAAATCAGAGATTATATTTTCATTTGAAGCAATTCCAAGTTTGTTTTCGTTTAAAATTAATTCAACAGAAAATAATTTAAAAATCATTGATTTTTCTGGTTTAAATGAGGTGCCAACATTTGATACATCGTATTCTAATGATATGAATATGATTATGGAATATCATAAAAATGTTAATAAGTTTTTAAAAGTTATTTACGACCCATACAAGGATTTATACTACAGGTTTTATTATTTGCCAACAATCAATTTTAAGCAAAAAGAACACGGTTCTTTTCAGTCAAATTTTGATACTTATTTAACGGTTTACAACAATAATTTTAAAGAAATTTTTAAAAGAAATTTTGGTGATTCAATTAATCCTTTTGGTACTTTTTTATCAAATAAAGGGTTACATATAAAATCTTATAAACAATCTGATAAATATGAATATTACAAAATTTTGTCTTTTAATAATTTTTATTAATTTTACATATTCAAGTTGTGACTATTATACTAATTCAAAAAAAAGTAAAAATAATATAGATACAACTTTTAGTATAAACAAATATCATGATTTATATTATGAAAATTTACAACAACAGCTTTTGAATCATAATAACATAAATAAAATGATTAAGAACAAAGATTCGTTAATTATTTATATAGTACCTATTAAAAAATGTTTAAATTGTATTGATGAATCAATTGAAGAAATAATAAGTTTAAATAAAAAAACGGAATTTTTAATTGTTTTTGTTGTAGATAAATCTATTCTTATTAATAAGAATAAAAATTTAATTGATAGA
>CAYVDH010000167.1:0-7818 GCA_964450355.1 uncultured Flavobacteriaceae bacterium | reverse complement strand
CTTTGAAAGTCTTATTATATCTAGCTTTGCAAAATGTCAAAGGTTATGAATATAAAATAAATTTTATTTTAATACTATCAAAACCCCGTCACCAATAACCTTTTTGCACAATTAACACTGCAGCTTGGATGGTATTTTGAATAAGCTTTTGCAGCACTTTCTTGAACCTTTAAATCGCTTTCATTATTTATCCAACTGCTTAAAGCATCATGAATGGTATAAGCTTCAGGGCACATCAATTGAGTAGTCCATAATACTGGTTTGGCTTTTGCCATTTTAATAAAATTAGTAAAGTAATCTCTGCTTATACAAGCTAATATAGAACAAGTTCTTGTATTTCCATCTGTATTTTTTATGCTGTCATCTACTGTAAAATCCATTAATCCATTGTGACCAATGTAACTTATAAATTCACTGTTGCCATTACATCCATATATTTTATTGTTGTATTGAAAGCTGTCTTTCTTTTGACCTGAACAGCTTTTTATAAAATCTATTGTTGTGTTTTTAATGAATTTTCCATCGTAAGCATCTGCTATTAAAATGTATTTTTTGGTTTTATGTTTAAATAGAGCTCTTTCAATGATAATAGAATCTTTCTTATACGTTTTCACTAAAGTCCATTCTTTGCTTTTTTTAAAATAGGTTTTTATTCCATAACCACAACCCCAATACAAATTGTTTTTAGGGTCTTGTCCATTGCCAATCTTAGCAGGAACTGGAACTATACCTTGATATTGATTGTCACATAATGCTACCAAGATATGAATGGTTTTATAGCTGCTGTCTAAATTGTAATTTGTTGAATTTTCAATTGAATTTGTACTTTTATTTTTTTTACATACAAAACTCATGAAGATTAGAGATAATAAAAACAGTTTTAAATAGTTCATTCTTGTAAATAACGAATGATTAAACATAAAATTGCTTATTGCAATTCTTTTTTCAAAAATTTAGCAGTGAAACTTTTTTTATTTTGAGCTACTGTTTCTGGGCTTCCTGTTACAAGTATTTCACCTCCTCTTTGACCGCCTTCAGGCCCAATGTCTATGATGTAGTCAGCGACTTTTATTACATCCATGTTGTGTTCAATTACAAGTACAGTATTGCCTTTATCTACCAAAGTATTCAAAACATTTAATAACACATTGATGTCTTCAAAATGTAAACCAGTAGTAGGTTCATCTAATATGTAAAAGGTGTTGCCTGTATCTTTTTTACTCAGTTCTTCTGCTAGTTTTACCCTTTGAGCTTCGCCTCCACTCAGGGTTGTAGAAGATTGTCCAAGAGAAATGTATCCAAGTCCTACATCGTGAATGGCTTTAATTCTTCGGTGAATTTGAGGCATGTGTTCAAAGAATTCAATGGCTTTATCTATAGGCATGTTCAACACATCGTTGATGTTTTTTCCTTTGTATCTTATTTCTAATGTTTCTCTGTTGTATCGTTTGCCATTGCATGTTTCACATAACACTTCTACATCTGGTAAAAAATTCATTTGAATGATTTTATACCCACCGCCTTTGCATGTTTCACACCTTCCACCACTGACATTAAAAGAAAATCTGCCAGGCTTATAACCTCTTATTTTTGCTTCTGGTATTTGAGCAAATAAATTTCTAATGTCGCTAAATACACCAGTGTATGTAGCAGGGTTGCTTCTAGGTGTTCTCCCAATAGGAGATTGGTCAATTCTAATGACTTTATCTATGTGTTCTAGTCCAGTAATGCTTTTGTAAGGTAAACATTGGTAGTTGCTATCATACACATGTTTGGCTAATATGGGATATAAAGTCTCATTTATCAAAGACGATTTACCGCTGCCACTAACTCCAGTTACACATATAAATTGGCCCAAAGGAAAATCAACAGAAATGTTTTTTAAATTATGACCTGTACAATTTTTAAGAGTTAATTTATTACCGTTGCCTTTCCTTCTTTTTTTGGGTACTTCGATTTTCTTACTTCCATTGATGTATTGAGCAGTCAAGGAATTTTGTTTAATGAATTCTTTGTAATTTCCTTGTGCTACAATTTTGCCACCATTCACACCTGCTCCAGGACCTATATCAAAAACATAGTCACTTTCTTCAATCATGTCCTTGTCGTGTTCTACTACAATAACGCTGTTGCCTAAGTCTCTTAATTGTTTTAGAGAATCTATCAATTTTTCATTGTCTCTTTGATGGAGTCCTATGCTTGGTTCATCTAAAATATACAACACATTGATTAGCTGTGATCCAATTTGTGTAGCAAGTCTTATTCGTTGGGCTTCACCACCACTTAGAGTATTGGCTGAGCTATTTAATGTGAGGTAATCTAAACCGACATTCAATAAAAAGCTCAACCTAGAATCAATTTCTTTTAAAATTTCCTTAGCGATGATTTTGGTTCTTTCATTGAACGATTTTTCAACTTGTTTAATCCAACTAGATAATTCGCTTAAGCTAATGTTAGATAGCTCAGCAATGTTTTTATTGTCAATTTTATAATGTAATGCTTCTTTTTTTAATCTTCCACCATTGCATTCACTGCATGTTTGAGCATGCATAAATTCTTCGGCCCATTTAATTAAACTTTCGCTTTTTCCTTCAAAGTATTGTTCTTCAACAATGGGAATTACCCCTTTGAAATTGGTTTCTATGGTTTGTTGTCGGCCTTCGTAATTGGTATATGTGACACTTATGGTTTCATCAGAACCGTAAAGTAAAACAGTTAAAATGTCTTTGCTTAGTTTCTGAATTGGGTCAGCCAAACTGAATTTATAGTGTTTAGCAAGAGCTCTCAGTTGCGAAAAGGTGTAATTTTCTCTGAATTCACCAATGGGAATGATGGCACCTTTGTTAATGCTTTTCGTTTTATCGGGTATAATGTGATCGATGCTAACTTCTCTTTTTAAACCCAATCCATTGCATAAAGAACAAGCACCATAGGGACTATTAAAAGAAAAGGTATTTGGTTGAGGTTCATCATAGCTTAATCCTGTGGAAGCATCCATTAAATATTTACTAAAAAAGTAAGATTGATTGGTGTTATTGTCTATTACGGATAAACTTCCTTTACCTAATTTAAAAGCAGTTTTAACACTTTCTGATAATCGTTTTTTATTGGATTCTAAATTTTCAATTCTATCAACCACTACATCGATATCGTGAATCTTATATCGGTCGAGTTGTAAATCGGCTTCTACATCTACTATTTTTCCATCAATTCTGGCTTTTTTATACCCTTGTTTTCTAATTTGTTCAAACAATTCTCTGTAATGTCCTTTTCTGCCTTTTACCAAAGGTGCTAAAATGGTAGTCTTACTGTTTTCAAATTGTTTTAATATGGTTTGTATGATTTGATCTTCAGAGTATCTAACCATTTTTTCGCCAGATAAGTAGCTATAAGCATCGGCAGTACGAGCAAAAAGTAATCTTAAAAAGTCATAAATTTCAGTAATGGTACCAACGGTAGAGCGGGGGTTTCTACTTACTGTTTTTTGTTCAATGCTAATCACAGGAGAAAGACCTTCAATTTTATCAACTTTAGGTCTTTTCATGTCACCAATAAATTGGCGTGCATAGGCACTGAATGTTTCTAGGTAACGCCTTTGACCTTCAGCAAAAATGGTATCAAAAGCTAAACTTGATTTGCCACTTCCACTTAAGCCAGTAAAAACAACCAATTGATTTCTAGGAATGGTTACGTTTACAGATTTTAAATTGTGTTCAGAAGCACCTATTACTTCTATGTATTCATTTTCGGATTGTATTTGTGATTTGGTACTCAATTTTAGGGCAAAAAAAAGAGTGCGAATTTAACTTAAAAAAGTGAATGAATTACACAGTTTAACAATTATGTTTTTTTAATTTTCGTTAAAGCTATATTATTGCATTTATGAAAATTCTTTGTGTAGGAAGAAATTATGCATTACATGCCAAGGAGTTAGGAAATGCTGTACCAGAAAATCCAGTAATTTTTAGTAAGCCTGATACTGCTTTGTTGTTAAACAATGAAGATTTTTATATTCCAGATTTCAGTCAAGACATACACCACGAAGTAGAAGTAATTATAAAAATATGTAAAGTAGGCAAAAACATTCATCCAGAATTTGCTTCAAATTATTATCAAGAAATTGGTTTGGGGATAGATTTTACTGCTCGAGATTTACAATTAGAACTCAAAGAAAAGGGGTTGCCTTGGGAATTGTCAAAGGCTTTTGATCAATCAGCTGTTATAGGGAAATGGATTAAAAAAGACCAAATAGATGTAAATAATATCAATTTTTCATTGCTAAAAAACGATGAAATTGTTCAAGTTGGCAATACTTCGGATATGTTATTCAAAATTGATGAAATTATTTCGTTTGTATCTCGTTATTTTACTTTAAAAACAGGTGATATACTATTTACAGGAACTCCAGCTGGAGTGGGCAAAATAAATATTGGAGATAAATTAAAAGGGTATTTAGAAAATGAATCAATGTTTGATTTTCAAGTAAAATAAAACTTTACTTTACAGTGTTTTCACGAAGTATAAAAATGTCTTCATTATCTTTTTTCATTAAATATTTTTCACGTGCAAATTTTTCGAGGTTTTTATTGTTTGTAAACAATTCTATGTACATCTGATTTGCTTTGTTAATTTCATCCGTATAATACTCTTTTTTTGCTTTTAAGTCTTTGATCTCACTGTTCAATTGTATTAAGTCAATGAAATTATTGCTATCAAATAAAAGCATCCATATAAAAGCCATTAAAGCAAGCAAGTAAAACTTGTATTTTTGATAAATTAATTTGATTTGCATCGATTAACAAATTTAAAGATTGAATTTGTTTTAAATTTAAAAATTAATCACACCTAGTCCATTAAAATGGAATATCAGGGCCGTAATAATCAACATAGTTTCTTTCAGTTTCCCACAAGCGCAATTGATGTAGTTTAGCATTTTCGGGCAACAAAGGTGTTAAAACATTCCAAATAGCAATGACAATGTTTTCAATGGAAGGGAACTCACCTTGTAACATATCCACATCCAAATTGAGATTTTTATGGTCTAATTTTTCTATTACATGCTCTTCAATAAGGATTTTTAATTTTTTTAAATCCATGACGAAACCTGTGTCTTGATGAGGTCTTCCCTTGATGGTAACATACAAATCAAAATTATGCCCATGCCAATTTTTATTTGCACATTTTCCAAATACTTCATTGTTTTTTTCCTCACTCCAATTGGGGTTGTACAGTTTATGAGCGGCATTAAATTGAGCTTTTCGGGTAACAAAAACGACTGGTTTTGACATGTTTAAAAAAATGACTGCAAATTTATGTCAATATTCTTTAATTTTGAAACAAGTTAATACAATGATAGTAATTACAGGTGCAGCAGGTTTTATAGGCAGTTGTTTAATCAGCAAATTAAATAGCGAAGGATTTAATGATTTAGTGCTAGTAGATGATTTTACTAAGCTTGAAAAAGTGAAGAATTATGAATCAAAATCTTTTTCTTTAAAAGTTTCCAGAAATGTTTTTTTTGATTGGGCTGAGAAAAATGCATATCAAATTCAATTCATTTATCACATTGGAGCAAGAACAGATACTTCGGAGTTTGATATTAAATTATTGAACGAACTAAACTTTGAATATACCAAACAGATATGGAATTTATGTGTAAAGGAAGGGATTCCATTGGTGTATGCCAGTAGTGCAGCTACATACGGAATGGGTGAAACTGGATTCAGCGATGACAACGATAACATTCACGGTTTAAAACCATTAAATCCCTATGGCAACAGCAAACAATTGTTTGACGAATGGGCAATGTTACAGGAGAAAAAACCTTATTTTTGGGTAGGACTTAAATTTTTTAATGTTTATGGACCAAATGAATATCACAAAGGCAGAATGGCTTCAGTTGTATTTCATTCATTTAATCAGATTAAGGATAAAGGACAACTCAATTTGTTTAAATCTCATAGAGATGATTACAAAGATGGGGAACAAAAAAGAGATTTTGTGTATGTGAAAGATGTTGTGAATGTGTTGTATTTTTGGTTGCACCATCGCCAAGACTCAGGAATTTACAACTTGGGATCAGGTAGGGCAAACACTTTTAATGCACTAGCCAATTCCATATTCAACGCATTGAATGTGAATCCCAAAATAAATTACATAGAAACACCAATAGACATTAGAGATAAATATCAATATTATACCCAAGCAAACATGGAGAAATTAAAATCTGTGGGATATTCACAAGAGTTTTTTTCCATAGAAGAAGGAGTTAAAGATTACGTTCAAAATTACTTGATTAATAACAGTTATTTCTAAATTTAAATTGAAAAAAACACTCATTGTCATATCCTTGTTTTTATTTACCCTTGGAGTTTATCTCGAAAACTTCAATGTCAATAAAAAGAAAGAAGTAAATTCTATTAATCATGCTTTAACAAACAATTTAGAAAAAGTAAAACTTAAACAAACAGAAGTTTTAAATTATAAGAAATTAGACAACATTGTCACTAATTTTGAAATCAATGATCCACAAATAAATAAAATTTTAGGTAATAACATTCATTTATTGGTTTATGAAAATCAAAAATTGATATTTTGGACTAGCAATGTAATGTTACCTGCAAAAATTAATCAATTAAAAGATAGCATTTATATCATCAATACTAAAACTGGCTATTATCAAATATTAGTAAAAACTAAAGAAAAGAAAAAATACATATTAGTTTATCAAATATATAAAAATTTCCCCAATAATAATGATTATTTTAACGATGGATTTAATTCAGATTTGCCTATTTCAAAATACAATTTACAAGTTAGTTCTGAAACAAAATTTCAAGACAGCATTCATTTTATAATTGTTAAAAATGTTCCACTTATCAACAACAAAATAGCCTTGGAACAAACCATAGAAAATTATGTCTATATCATCTATTTGTTGTCTTTTATTGTGTTTATAGCTTTTGCAATTCTGCTTAGTTTTAAAAACAATTTGTTTTATTTTAAAAAATTTACAATTTATATATTGTTTTATTTTTTAGTATTTAATGTGTTGTTTTTTTTCAATGTCATATTGAAAATTAAAAACAGTGCTACTATATTTACATCTG
The DNA here is from genome assembly GCA_964450355.1 of uncultured Flavobacteriaceae bacterium. Classification (GTDB taxonomy): domain Bacteria; phylum Bacteroidota; class Bacteroidia; order NS11-12g; family UBA955; genus CAYVDH01. Next base: position 709 of record CAYVDH010000167.1, on the reverse strand, counting down.
AATTATCTACTCTCAATGATTTTATTCCATCTCTTGGACATGCATTCATTGTTGAACTTATATTGTTAACGTTGTTTTTACTGATTTATCAATTTGTAGTTATTTATCAAGTTCAATTAAAAAGCAATAAATTAAATCAAATAATCATCTCTTTAATTTCATGGCTAATTTTGTATTTTTTTAGCATAGAACTGATGCCTAATTTTGTGTTAAACTCTCAAATTGAGTTTAATTTTCAAGAGCTTTCTAAAATAAATTATTACTCAATTTATGGCGCTTTTGTCATTTTCATCAGTTTTATCATTCAAATAGTTGTTACAAGAATAATCATACGAGTTTTCAATTCTATGAATCAACTTAAATACATCTTTTTAATTCATTTATTTGTAGGTATATTGATGTTTATTTGGCTTTATTTTTTCCAACATTCAAATGGATTTTTAGCCTTGTGTTTTCTGTTTTTAGGTATGGTTTTGTCTTATTTAATCATTTATCCTAAACTGTTAAATTTTACAAATTTATTGTTGTCAATTGTTGTGTTTACATCTTTTATAACTGTAACCCTAGAACAACTTAACAGCATGAAAGAGAAAGAAGAAAGAAAAATCTTTGCTAATAAATTCATAGCCCAAGAAGATGTAGAAAATGAATTGAAATTAGCTCAAATAGAAGAGCAATTAATTAGGAATGATTTTTACAATGAATATTA
>CAYVDH010000166.1:0-7972 GCA_964450355.1 uncultured Flavobacteriaceae bacterium | reverse complement strand
ATTTAAATAAATGACAGATTATGAACAACTTTGTAAAATTACCTTACGCTATAATTGAGGATTCCAAAACCATAATTTAAAGCCCTCTAAAGAGTAAAATCATCTTTTTTCAATATAAAAACAAGTATTCAAGAATATTGTTCACAAACTATCATTATAAAACAATTATTTTTGAATCAATTTTAACTTACATCAACATCATTTGAAAAAACTTTTAATAGCCATTTCTTTCTTAATTTTTTATTCATTAATCAATGCTCATTCTGAACACAAAATAATTAGCAATATAGATTCACTTGCTTATAATGTCATCATTAAATATTGTTCGGATCATCAAATAACCAAAATAGATAAAATTCCATATACAATTGCATATACTGTTAATCAAATTAAGTCTGATAGTCAAAAAACTTACGAATTTTTAAACTATTTCGTAGATAGATTAAATGAATCTGACTCATCTAAATTTTATATTAAAGAAAAAGATTACTCATTTATAAAACATCAAATTTTATATCCAAAAACAAGCAAATATCAGAAAAGAAAATTAGGACATTTAAAATTTAAAAGAAGTTTATTTGGAATAAATTCAATTGCACTTTCTATTCCCATTTTCACATTAGATTTAAAAACAGCAATATTTATTAGATCATGCAATGGGATTAAAACTTGTATCATGTACAAATTAAATGAATTTAACAATTGGGTATTTGTAACTGAAATATTTAGAGATGGAACACAAACATTAAGCATTCTAAAAACACTCAAATTCAACTTAGATTATATATATTTATCTACCCTGTTAACCATGTAAGCACCTCAGACTTTCTCCTCCTTGAAGTAGGCAAAGTTTCTCCGTTTTTCAACAACAAAAAAGGTTGATCATTTTTCTTAATCAATTTAGAAGCGTAAAGATAATTTAACAAAAAGGAATTATGTATTCTAAAAAAATTATACGGCTTTAACATTTCTGTGTACTCTCCAATGTTGTATGACATTGTCAATGATTTTCCATTGTTTAAAACTATTTGGGTATAATTTCCCATACCTACACAATAAACGATGTTTTTAACTTCCATTAACGTAGTTTCTTGATGGGTTTGTAAAACAATTTTATTATTTATTTCTTGCGGATTCTGAATGGTTTTTAACAAATTATCTATTTCTAAATGTTCGTTTTTATGCGTTAAAGTTTCTCTACATTTTTCTATTGCTAATAGCAATTCCTCTGTGATTATAGGTTTAAGAATGTAATCCAATGCATTGCATTTAATGGCATTTAGGGCATACTTATCAAACCCTGTAATAAATACAACTCTAAACAATGGCTTATGAAATCTTTTTAACAAATCAAAACCAGAAGCATATGGCATTTCAATATCCAATAACACCAAATTGGGTTGTTTGTCATTGATAATTTGTTCAGCTTCATCAACATTAGAAGCAACTCCAACAACTTCAGAATTCATTATATTACTTTGAATCAGTTTCAAAACTAGCTCTCTTGAGTTTTCCTCATCATCCACTATCACTATTTTTAACTTCACAGAATTCAATATTCTTAATTGATGGTATTAGCAACAAAATTGAACCGACTTTTAAAAACAAAAAAGAACTGTTTTAAAAACGGTCGATTTTTTTTAAAAACGGTAAAAATTTAGATTTATTGTAGATTGGTTAATGGTTAATGGTTAATGGTTATTGGTTAATGGTTATTGGTTAATGGTTGAGGGGCAAGATTAAAATTATAAATTTAAAGGTTAAAAATTCAAAAATCTGTAAATTAGTAAATTGTTAAATTGTTATTGGTTAATGGTTAATGGTTATTGGTTAATTGTTATTGGTTAATGGTTAATGGTTAATGGTTGAGGGGCAAGATTAAAATTATAAATTTAAAGGTTAAAAATTCAAAAATCTATAAATTAGTAAATTGTTATTGGTTAAATTGTTAATGTTTAATGGTTATTCGTTCTGCGTTCTTACTTCTTACTTCTTACTTCTTACTTCTAACTTCTAATTTCTAACTTCTAACTTCTAATTTCTTACTTCTAACTTCTAATTTCTTACTTCTAACTTCTAATTTCTTACTTCTAAAACATCCAATTGTCATAAAAATGTCATTAAAAGACAAAATTAATTTATGGTGTCACATTTTTTTTTATACCTTCGTCTATCGATTTGTAAAACTAAATTAGAAACACGATTCTTTACTTTTTAAATTTAACTTGACTCTCTCTCTCTTATCGTTGCTATAACTTAGTTTTACAACTTAAACAAAAAAACTTTATGATAAAAAACTACTTAAAAACATTGCTTTTTTTAATCTCAGTCTCGGCATTTGCAATCAATGCCAAAGCTTCTTGTACCATTACAGGCTTAGCTAATGTCTGCGAAAATCAAACAACAACCTACACGGTAGGTGTCACTGGCTCGTCCTACATTTGGAACGCTTCAGGAGGTGGCACCGTCATCGGCTCAGGCAGCACAGTCAGTGTAGCATGGTCAAACACTGGCTCTGGCACCGTTACCGTTGCAGTAAAAGACGCTCTTAACAACGTCATTTGCACAGTCTCTTACAATGTCACTATTCACGGCAAACCTTCTCCTGTAATTACTCCTTCTTTTATCGCTGGATGTGGAGGCAGAAAAGGCAATACCAGAAAAGATGAAACAGCTTGTTTGGTTGCCTGTGATTCTACTTCCATACAGTACAGCACTCCTTTTCATGCTGGAAGTACTTATGTATGGACCGTTACTGGCTCAGCCATCTGGAGTAGCAGTTCTAATGTACTCAATGTCTATTGGACTGGAGTAGGCGTAGGAACTGTAAAAGTTAAAGAAATTAATGCTTATGGATGTGAAAAAGAAGTAGAAGTGTGTATTGACATTGTAGGCAAACCAAAATCTAAATTCACCACCTTACCCGGACCTACAGGTTTAGTAGTCAATGTATGTAAAAACCAAGTCGTACAATTCATTAACCAATCTACCCCCGGAGTTGGAAGTCCAATTGCAAGTTTTAGTTGGTATTTTGGCGATGGTGGCACTGATTTTTTACCCGGCCCTACATGGGGCAACAGCAGCCATGCCTATTCTACCTCAGGAACATACACTGCTATGTTAATTGTTGAAAACGAATGCCATTGTAAAGACACTTCTTATGCTACCATTGTTGTCAGCAACGATGTAGGACCTGAAATCTATTGTATTAGCACAGTATGTCCTGGCACTACTGTAACTTATCATACCAATGCTACTGCTTGTGGCACTTACAATTGGAGCGTTACCAATGGAACTCCCGTTGGGCCAACTAACGATTCTATTTTTACTGTAAATTGGGGCAGTACTGGTCCCGGAAGCATTACACTATCCGTAAATTGTCCAGGATTTTGCAATGCTCCTACCACTGTTTTTGTTCCTATCATTTCACCTAATGCTACTTTATCAGGTCCTTCAAATGTATGCTTAGGTCAATGTTATACTTATCACCTAAGTTGTGATATTCCTATCGATAGCATTAAATGGACCTTTCCTGCAGGTGCTACTGTTCTTACCGATTCAATCAATGTGCACGAAGTGCAAGTTTGTTATTACAGCCCTACCATTACTGGTGCGGTTACTGCTACTTATTATCACAACACACCAGGAGCAATTCCTAGCTTAAGTTGTGGAGGGCAATCTTCTGTTAACGTGAGTGTAAAACCAGAAATGTTTTTATTTGGTTCATCAACCATTTGTGTCAATCAAAATTTTGGAGTTAATATTTCTCCTTCACCTAATAACATTTATTGGACAATTCACAATTCATCAAATGTATTAGTAGCATCCAATACCATTGTTGGTAATTTCCCATATTCTGGATTATGGACTTATGGACCCGGAACTTTCATCATCACTGCCAACGATTTAGCTAACCAATATTGTAACAATCCTCAAAAATTTAAAATCACAGTTAATCCTCTTCCACCTGCAGTGGATAGCATCAAAGGCTCATTATTTGTATGCCCAAACAATGCATACATGTACACTGCCTTTACATCAGGAGGTAATTACAGTGTCGGTTGGCAAGTAACCAATGGAACACCATCATCGGGTGTTGGCAATACCATCAGTGTGGTGTGGGGACCAAGTGGACCTTATAGCATAAATGCTGTTCAAATCGACCCAGTTACTGGATGCAAATCTAGTGCAATCACCTTAAATGTAAACAGCCTTTTACCACTCACTCCTTCTGTAATAACTGGTAATTTAAACCCATGTCCAAACAGCAACCAAAGTTATTCTACCAGCTCTCAAGGAACATTATTCCAATGGAGCATTAACCCAAGCATCGCTGGAAGTGTCAATACTGGACAAAATTCTCCAAACATTAGTGTTCAATGGAATAATTATTCAGGCACTGCATGGTTAGTGCTTAAACGTACCGCATGTGGTGTTAGTCGCAAAGACTCTGTATTGGTTACATTAAGTTTGCCACCTGCACCAATCATTACTGCTCCCAACTCTGCATGTCAAGGCACTTTAGTAACTATCAGTGGTAGTGGAGCTGCATCTTATTCTTGGGATTTTGGCGATGGATTTACTGGCAGTGGAACCCCAGTAACTCATATGTATCTTAGCTCAGGACCTAAAATCATTACACTCACCGCTACTTATGGTGGCTCTTGTGCAGGTACTGTCATAGTAACAAAACCTATTTCCATTCATCCAAAACCAAACATTACGATTTCTACTCCTCAACCAAATTTGTATTGTGCTCCTCCATATAACAACACTTTTTATATAGCTTCTCCTTCTTTAACTACAACATATCAATGGTACAACAACAGCGGAAGTATATTTGGAGCTACAGGCACTTCTTACAATTCTACAACTCTTAATACTTATTATGTGGTAGGCATCAACTCTTTTGGTTGCTCCGATACCAGTAATGCCATCTCAATGGATACCACCACTTGTAATACAGGTTGTAAACCTCAAGCATACACTATCAATTACAACAGAATCAGGCAAGGTTGCAGTAAAGATAGTTTTAATGCCTTGTTATCTCCTGGAGTCATTAACCCTACTTGGAACTTTGACGATCCATTTAATTCCACTCTAGCATCAGGTACTAACACAGCTCACACTTTCACCGAACCGGGCTATTACCGTGTTCAATTGTGTGCCGATGTGCCTAATACTTCTGGAACTGGTTATTGTAACATCTGTATGTATAAAGTGGATACCATTAAGTACATACCTAACTTTTTCGACTCTGCATATTGTGTCAACAATTCAGATTCAGTAAAAGTAAAATTTGTCAATACAACAAAAATTCTATCAGGTTATCCTGCCCCATCTTGGAGCTGGTTAATCATGCCTGGAGGATATACCAGTACCCTTAAAAATCCAATTAAAAATTTAGCTCCTGGAACTTATACTGTGTCTTTGATTGTTGGTGGTATTTGTACCATCACAAAAAACATAGTTATAAATGCTTTACCAAATGCTAAATTCACCGTAGTAGATTCAGTATGCGTTGGCAAACCAGTACAATTCTTTAATACAAGTACAGGAACATACAGCAGCAGTAGTTGGACATTTGGAGATGGAGCAACTTCTTTAATCAACAACCCAATCAGAAGTTATTCAGCATCGGGAACATACACTGTTACCTTGACCATAGTAAACGCGCTTGGTTGCATTGATACCGCTAAGAGAAATGTAAAAGTTTTAGTCAATAATTTAAATGCTTCAATTTTTGCTTCAGGACCATTGAGGTATTGTGAAGGCGATTCAGTAAAACTTAATGTCAGCGCCAGTGGAGGATATCCTGCATACAGTTATTTGTGGAGCAATATCGCTACATCTAATTTCATTTGGGTAAAACAAACAGGCACATACTATGTCGATGTCAACGACTCTAAAGGCTGTTTTGCACGAAGTAATAGCATTAATGTTTTAGTAAAAAGCAGACCTAAGCCGCAAATTGTTGGCAAAAAAGAAACCTGCTTATACAACCAATATACATACAATGTCACTTACCCTAATGTACCTGGAACAATTTATAACTGGACAGTAAATGGGGTCTTTGCTGGTTCTTCTCCAAGTTTAAATTATTATGCAGGTAGCCTTGGCACATACTCTATAGTGGTAAATATACAAAGTGCTGATACTTGTTATGGAAGCGATACATTAAACATCACTGTTCATTCTTTACCAAATGTAACTATCAATGCGAATCCTACCCTATGCTCTGGTGTCATGAATTTATTGTATGCCACAAGCACATCCACCAATTTAGCCTACATGTATTGGAGCACAGGCTCAATGAACGATTCTATTTATGTTTCTATGGCTCAAAGTTACACCGTTACTGTTGTTGACACTTTTGGTTGTACTGCTACAGACACTAAAATAGTAGAACCATTACCAGATTTGTGCGGACTCATGATAGGTTGTTATGAAATATGTGACACAGTAAGTAAACTGGTGTGGTATGCACCTCCTGGATATGCCGCCTACCAATGGTATTACAACAATGTGCCAATTGCTTGGGCAACAAATGACACCATACACATTCCTTTATATCAATCTGGCTCATACAAAGTAAAAATTACTTCAGCAGCAGGTTGCACAATTACTTCAGACCCAATTGATATCACTTTTGTAAAATGCGGTGGTTGTAAATTGAACCTAAATGCTGAAATAGTATGTGGCCCAGTTTCATCTGCTGGAAATCAAACTTACAGCTTAACATTTACACTTAATAACTCATTGGGAGCAGGTGCAGGTATTTCCATTTCATCTCCACAAGGCACCATTTCTAGCATAAGTCCTCTAACACTTGCAGCAGGAATAAACACAGTTACTGCCACATTTGAAGATACTCCTCCTATCAATACTTTTGCCTGTTTTAATGTGGTTATTTACAATACAAATCAAAAATGCGATACTACCATTTGCATTGAATTGCCACCATGTGAAGCCAAGGATTGTAAATTAAAAGGTAAAATCACTAAATTCAATTGTGCTGGCTATGATGGAAGTGGCAATCCACAATATTATGTTTGTATGGATGTCAATTGGGGAGGCAGCAATGGTTCTACATTAACATTAAGCACTCCATCTGGCACTTTTGTTCCTAACCCTGTAACTATCAACAATGGTTTACAAAACCTTTGCTTCACCTACACTGATTTACCTCCTTACAACAGCTTTATCACTATTTATTTATATGGTTATGACGCAGTGACTGGAAAAATATGCAAAGATTCTGTAAAAGCGCAATACAAACCTTGCAAAGACAGTTGTGAATTAGAAGTATATGGTTTCTGTGCTCATTGCGAAAAAGAAAACTCAAATGGCACATGGACATACGATTTAGATATCACTGTGTTTAATCCTTTTCCTGGCAATGCCAATGTTACCATAATGCCTATAGCCGCAGGAACATTTGGTTCAGTAACTCCAAATCCAATAGCAAGTGGAATGCAAACTTTCAATGTTTTATTCACGCCAAATAGTCCTACTACCAACATCATTTGTTTCAAAGTACTATTAACTGAAGTGGCTACTGGAAAAACTTGTTGGCAAGATATCTGCATGGCTTTACCACCATGTGACAATCACACCAAAGTAATAACCAACATCAACGAAGCATTCAATGTAGTGATGTATCCAAATCCTGCAAACGACATGGTAACTATTGATTATAAATTTGCAGATGAAAATGGTTTAGTTTCATTTAATGTGTACGATATCAATGGCAAACTAGTTACAACTTATGAAAATGAAATCATTAAAAAATCGTTGCTAATCAATACTACAGAATGGCAACAAGGTGTCTATTTCATCAATGTAGTAAAAAACAACAAAGTGATTGGTACCAGTAAATTGGTTATTGTGAGATAATTCAATAATGACTTTATAAAATTCAAAAACACCTCAGAGATATTTCTGAGGTGTTTTTTTTATACAATTTATATTG
>CAYVDH010000165.1:0-7973 GCA_964450355.1 uncultured Flavobacteriaceae bacterium | reverse complement strand
AAACAAACGCTTTTATATATCTGCCACATTCAAAATTGTATACAGACCCTACCACGGCATATTTATGAATGCTGGAATCGGAATGACCATTGGAAAAAAAAGACCATAATACAACATGAAAAACACTATCATCATCTTCATCATTACTTTATTGCTGTTTGGATGCAAAAAAGAACCAAAAAACAACAACATCAACCAAGACAAAAACGCCAATGCTCAAGAGCATTATTCCTCACCCAAATTCTACCAAAGTAATATTTCTGACATTGCAGCATCATGGAATGGGGAAGTCATTGTATTAAAAAACAATTCAATTTTTCAATTCAGCAAAGACGGAGGAAACACATTTAATCAGGTAACTCCAAGTATAAAAAATTACATCCCTTTTGTAGTCAATGAAAGTGGTATCATGGCTTGGAGTGATAATTTTTATAGTGGGTTTTACAATCTTAATACAAATACTGTTATCAACTCTAATATTCCAGGCTTCTATAATCAATATTATGTTGGACAAAATGATTTAATGTATTGTATTCAAGGGACTAATTCTTCAACTCCTGCAATAATTTTCTACAAAAAATTAAGTCAAACAAGTTGGGATACATTAACAAAAAATTCTGATAGTTTTGGCGTTTATTGTGGTCAAAACAATCTAGGTGGAATCTCATTTTTTAATCCAAGCAATAAAACACTTTACAATCACGACCCTATCAATAAAACCTTAAGTCAATTTACCTTTTCACAACTTAACTTTGCAAACATCACTCAAGGAAGCAGCAACAGACAAATTAAATATTTTTACAATGGATACAATCTGTTAGTTGCTGGATATACAAAAGGATTTGCTTTGATGAATACTAACAATTTAAATGTCACTTACCAAGATTGGGAAGGTAATTTCAAAGGATATTATGAAAATCCTTTGTCATTAAGTTGTTCTAAAAACGGAATGGTGTATGCTCAATTAATGAGTTATGTAAATCAAGCAACTAAATTTGAAATAAATGGCAGCAATTTTAAAACTATCCAAACCACTTCAGATGTGATCAACAATGGTGAGTTCACCTATTTTCCGAATTCACTAAATCCAATAAAATCTAATGGCACAACAAGTAGTCCAATAAAAATAGGAAATTTACAATCAGTAGAAATTGACTATTACTTTCCATACAACAACTCACATTACAATTTAATTTATGATGGTGGAAGTTCTACACAATTAATAGAAGATAAAATAAATTCATACTCAATTAAAAACCTCAATGGTTATTATTCATTTATTTTTAAAGACAACAATAGCATCATCATCTCTGGCAATGATAGTATGATGTATTCCGAAGACGATGGAACTACCTATACTAGCATTAAAAATCCATTTCATTATGCGTTATCCTACTTAAAAAAAATAAATGGAATCTATTATGGACTTGCAGTTAAAAACTTAAAATACAATTTAGGCGGTACAGGATTCCAAACAGACAGATTCAATATTGGAGTTTACACCTCTTCTAACCTTAAAGACTGGACATTAATTCCAAACTCTTATAGAACAGACGTCAATGGCAAAGGACCAGAAATTTTTTCAAGCAATGGATTGATGACCTACAATGAAAACATAGAACCATTAGGAAATCCAATTTATAGAGGATATAAAAGTACAGATTTTGGTGTGACTTGGAGTAGTTCCGGATTGATTCCTGTTTTCAATGTTGATCTGGGAAATACTTTAGCATTAGTTACATACAATGGAGCAAATAAAATTACAAGGCAGAACTACGATGTCAATTTGAACAAAACAAATACAGTGCAATACAGTACCAATGTTTCTGTACCGATAACAAATCAAGTACCTATAGTAAATTCAAATGGAAAAACATTATACGTAACAGAAGACAAAGTATTGCTATTAGATTAATTCCAAGGAAAAGGACAATAAAATGTTCTATTATGGCAGCATTTCCTCGCCCTTTTGGGCCCGCTTCGCTCCCGTGCTTCGCACTCTCTGGCTGCGCTTACGCCTGATTATTGATTGGTTTTGACGGTGGTTAAATGGTCTAATAATAAAATCAATATTATGATATAGTGGTATTAATCTTATGCGACATTGAAAATAATTAATTTCGGCTTGATTGTTCTTTAAAAAGGGGATTTCAAAGTACTAATTTTTTAACCCATGAACTCGTTTTTCAAATCATTTTAGTGATTAATCAAACAATAAATGTAAACATTTTTTTGTAATTGGTCATTCAATTGCTCTTCTATTATTTGTTTTGACCCTTTAAACATTATTTTTATATAATTTATCTTTTTGCCAATTTAATGGGTTATTGGCAATGTAATTTTGAATGTTTTCAAATGATTTTGCATCTCGAATTATATGATCGTGAAAACGGGTTTGCCATGCAAAATCTGTAACACCTATTTTACGGGCATCTGTGGTTACCGATGATTTAAATCCACGAACAATGGATGCCAAATTTTTTGATTGTGGGCCAAATTTATTTTGATATTCGTTTGGTACGGTGTCAGAGACGCAATGCATTGCGTCTCTACAATGCATTGCGTCTTTGCGATTCGTATCATTCACATCTGTATTATATTTATTATCACCAATGATTATAATGGCATGGAAATGATTTGGCATTATTACAAATTCGCCCAATTCCAAATTCATGTCTGGTCGCAATTCTATTGTTTTAATCCATGCCGATTCAGCCAATTGTCCTAATTCGTTTAATTGCATTTCTCCATCTAAAACATCCCCAAAATAATGTTTTCTGTTTTTTGTGCATATGGTTATAAAATATGCCCCGTTTTGCCCATAATCATACCCTTTTAATCGGGCTGATGGTATGCGGTATTTGTTTTTGAATTTATCCATTATTTAGACATCCAATTTATTTTTATAACCCTGTTTCCCTAACCTCCATTAATTCTATTTGTGAGGAATTGTTATTTATTTTATACCCTATTATTGATAGTCTATTGACTAATTCCGTCACTACAGAGTTGCCCCATTCTGATTGTTCAATTTTTCAATGTTCCAATAAAGATTTATCAGTTCAGCGTTTACAGCTTTTATGGCTTTAGTCCGAGATTGTTTAATAAGCTGAATTATATCCGTAAAACGATTCTCCATTATTTTTTCTAATTGTTACAAATTTATGTTTTTTTAGTCGTGTTTCTATTTTGGGAAAAGTTTTCCGCCTATAGTACTAAAGGTTTTGAACTTTGTGTAGAAAGGGCAAGTTTAATAAACATTGAAAGAAAGAGAATGGTAATAACTATTTGCTACAATTATGAAAGAAAGAGAATTGTGGCGCTTTTTTGCTACAGCTAAGGTTGGCATCAGATTATTATTCTATTGTATATGTCCGTTTGCCAATATCAATTGTTCTTCCTTTCATGCCAACCAACTTATCTGCAATATCAGTTCTTATAAAATCCCCTTCAATTCTATACTCACCAAAAAACTGATTTGTCACACAGAAAATTCCTCCATAACAAATTTTACATCGTCCGTCTTCAAACAAGTATAATTCTATTGTTCCTGCATCTTGACCAAAATATTCATAAGCTATTGGGTTTCCAACAAAAATAGTTTCGCTAATCGTGTTTACAAATAAAATTGCTACAATGGTCAATAATCTAACAATATTTTCAAATTTATTTAAAACTTGTATGGACATGTACCCAATAATTAATAAAGAAAGAAAAACAAACAAATAAATAAAAGGTAAATCAAAATCTACTATGGATGAAATTAAAATGTGAATGATACAAATACTTAATAGAAGAAGAATTCTTCGTTTTATGTTATAAAAATAATCTTTAATCGCGGTTATCATTTCAAATTATAGTCCTTATAATCTATGTTTATTTTTTTCCTTCAAACATAAACCAATATTTTGACATTTCATACAGGTAAAAACATGTAAAGTTTTGTGTTAGAATTAGTTCGTTTGGAATTAATTTAAATTATGCATTAAATTGTTACAGCAATTTTTCGTTTGAATGATATAGCCCACGGTTTCAACCGTGGGTTACGTGATTAGATATCCTCATATTAAAACAATAATTATTGAGTGTAAAATTTATACCTTGTGCTGCTCAGGCGTAAGCAAGCATGAGGGATAGCAATGGAAAGCCCGGAGGCTCGGTTCATCCGAGACGAGGACTTGGAATGAATAGGCCCGACCCGACTTTAGGAGGGGCATGCCCAATTGGTTTTTCTTTTTCAAAAAAAAAGCTCAACATGGCTGCTGAGCTTCTTTTTTCACTTATTGAACGACCCTATTTTTATTCTTGTTTATTTATGACAACAACTCATTTTTTCTTTTTCTTGTTTTGGAGATACATAAGGCACTCCTAAATTCAACCCACGAACTATTAACAATATGGCAACTAACATCATGGCGTATGGAGATATTTTTCGAATGTATTGCCTTGTATTCAACGATATAAATTTACCTAACACCATTGTCAATGCCATGATTGGCAAGGTGCCTAATCCAAACGAAATCATGAATACACTGCTATGCAAAACACTACCAGTAGCAATGGATGCCGCTATGGCTACATATACCAATCCACATGGCAATAGTCCGTTTAAAATCCCTACATTGAAAAAAGTAAATGCTGAATTTTTGTTGCTCAAATAGTGCCCTAATTTCATTTGTACTTGCTGAGTCATTTTGTTTATAAAATTAGTTTTGATGTGACCAAACAACGAATACAAGATGACAATCAACATCAACACCCCTACAATGATTGACAACCATTGTTGTATTTTAAAAAAAGTAAAGCTTTGCCCAATCAATCCAAAAGCCATTCCTAAAACACCATACGTAAATGCCCTTCCTAGATTATACAATGCAATAGCACTGTATTTTTGCCAAGCATTTAAATGATGAATAGGTAAGGATAAAGCCAAGGGACCACACATGCCTATGCAGTGAAAGGAGCCCATGAATCCAATGCTTAACCCTCCTATTATTGACAAAACGATTGCACTCATTTTATTTTAAATTTTTCTTCTCTGTAGTAGGCAATGTTGTTGTTTTTCCAATAAATACGAGCAGTATAACTCCCTTGTTTCAGTTTGTTTTTATCGACAATAAACTCTCCTTCACTATTGGGTTTTAATGAAACTGTATAATCGTTCTTTTGTTTGTCTTGACACAAAAACTCAATTTTACCTACGTTGTATTGATTGAAAGTTCCTGTTGGAAATTGCATTATAATGGCATCATCATTCATTTGCAACAATGAATCTTGGTGAATTTCTTTTAGATTGTTAGATGCATCTATTAATTTTTGGTATTTGATTTCTTTGTCATAATAATTCTCATCCATCATTTCATTGGTTTGTTTGAATGAGATATAAACCATGCCTACCATGGTTAAAATGAAAATGACTATTACTAATGTTATTTTATGTCCCCAGTTCATGTGTTGTTATTTAAATGGTCCTAAAAAATTGGTTTTTACCGTTTGAATTTTATCGTTGTTTTGATACACCCCTATTTTAATGTTGGTGTTTCTTTTTAAAATTTCTGACTTGGGAATTTCTACAAAGAATGTAAATTCATTTACAAATTCTTTCTTTAAAACTAGTTCTTTTGAGCCAATGAGCTTAATTTCACCATTAATTCCTTCTAATTTTAAATTAACTGAAACATCTTTATTGGTTTTATTGATAATTTTCGCTTTAAACAAATTATTTAATTTTCCATCTGAAGTTTCGTTGTAAAGCGATCCGCTGACTCTGGCAACACTGGTATCAATGGTTTTGCGAGTTGCTATCAACACTGTCATCACACCAATCAATACAAACAAAAGAACAACATAAGCTTTCATCCTGTTATTCAATTGAAATTTCTTACCTGTTGTTATTTCGTTTTCAGAAGCATACCTAATCAGTCCTTTGTCAAAATTCAATGAACTCATGACATCGTTACAAGCATCTATACAAGCTGTACAGCCAACACATTCCATTTGCAACCCATTTCTGATGTCTATACCAGTTGGACATACTTGCACGCATTTGTTACAATCAATGCAATCACCTTCTTTTCTTTCTACATTTTTTCTAAATTTACCCCTTGTTTCACCCCTTTTGTAATCATAAGCAATTTGCATGGTGTCTTTATCAAACATCACTCCTTGCAACCTGCCATAAGGACAAATGGTAGTACATACTATTTCTCTGACAAAAGCAAATACTGCATAGAAAAGCAAGGTAAATATGACCAATCCAGAGAACAATCCAAGGTGTTCTGACAAAGGTTCTTTGATGATTTTAATTAATTCATCGATACCAAAGATATAAGCTAAAAACGTATGAGAAATTAAAAATGAAATGAATATATAAATGCTGTGTTTCAGAGTTTTTTTAAGTGTTTTTTCACTTTTTGACCCCGATTCATTTAATTTTTTTTGTTGACTAGGTGAACCCTCAATCAGCCATTCGATTGGTCGAAACACAAATTCCATGAACACTGTTTGAGGGCATACCCAACCACAGAAAAGACGACCAAAAACAACAGTAAATAATACCACAAAAATAATCATGGTTACCATACCTATAGCAAAGATGAAAAAATCTTGTGGCCAAAAGATTTTAGAGAATAATATGAATTTTCCTTTGGGCAAATTGATCATCATAAAAGGCAACCCATTGACCTTAATGAAAGGCATAATGAAAAATATTGCTAAATAAAAATAAGCTAAATATTTTCTGTAATTATACCATTTACCTTTAGGTTTCAAGGCATATACCCATTTCCTAGCACCTTTGTTATCTACAGTACTTATTCTGTCTCTGTATGAATTCGCCTTTAATAAATCTTCTTCTTTCAATTTATTTTTTAATTAAAGAGTCATTTTGTTCTACTTTAGTTGAATCATTAGTATTGTTACTAGTTGATGCACCTTCTTTATACAAATCTCCTTGAGGTTCTTTACCTCCAGCAGGAATTGTACCTTTGATGGAGTGAATAAAACTAGCCACTTGAGCTATTTGTTTAGGCGATAATTGATCTTTCCAAGATATCATACCTTTGTCTGGCCAACCGTATTTAATCGATTTAAATACTTCTTGTAAAGAACCACCATGTATCCAATATTCGTCTGTTAAATTTGGACCTACACCTCCAGGTTTGCTAGCCCCATTCGGTTCGTGACATACAGCACATTTTTCAATAAATATACCTTTTCCTTTCACTATGTCATCCGATTCTAACAGGGCCACATTGTTTTCGTCTATGTTGTTGGAAGCTATAGCTAAAAACTGTGCTTTTTCTTTCTCTGCTTCTGCCATGGCTATATTAAATTCTTCTACTTGCAATGGTGCTGACTTGCTGATGTGGTATCTGTACAAGTAAACAATAGCAAAAATGATGGATAAAATAAATGCAGTAGTGAACCACGGTGGTGTGATGTTATCTAACTCGCGAATACCATCATAATTATGACCAGTATCCATTTTAGATTCTTCTTCCATAGGTTTAAAACTGTTGATTTTATCCCATGTTTTTTCTATTGCAGATTTGTTAGCTTCTTTT
This sequence comes from uncultured Flavobacteriaceae bacterium, assembly GCA_964450355.1. Taxonomy (GTDB): domain Bacteria; phylum Bacteroidota; class Bacteroidia; order NS11-12g; family UBA955; genus CAYVDH01. Next base: position 408 of record CAYVDH010000165.1, on the reverse strand, counting down.
GAATTCGGGTCTACTAAAAACCTTTTAGCTTGAGAAAACAAATACACCATGACAATGATTTCGATGAAAATAACTGTTAACAAAATCCAAGTAATCATGGAATAAGTTAAATTCATAGTGCCAGATTTTGCTGTATCATCTGCTGCAAATGCTATTTGAGAAAAGGCAAACAACACAATTAACGAAAGCACTTTTTTAGCTCCTTCACTTTCTTTCTTTTTATTGATATATTGTTTAGCCGCTAAAATCAAGGTATTGCTAGACAATAAAATAGGGAAAAGAAGCACGATAGAAATGATGGTCAATATCAAATTCAAATCCAATATTGAGCTTGATTTCACTGCTTTTTCAACAGCTACTTGAGCATCGGAAGCAAGGGGGATAGCCATAAAGACTAAACCCCAAATG
>CAYVDH010000164.1:0-7977 GCA_964450355.1 uncultured Flavobacteriaceae bacterium | reverse complement strand
ATATCAATAATTTTAAATTTTTTACTAAAATCTGAATTAATATTATAATAAATGTACATTCCATTAAAATACTGGTCATAAGAATTTACATTTTTAATATTACCGTTTAGGATTCTATTTGTAATGTTATTAAACTTGAAAGAAAAATAACCTTCCTCACTTATTGTACTTGAATCTTCAACAATGCAGGTATCATCAGTTAAAAATTTTATTGGCTCTTTATTTTTGCTACAACTTGCTACTTGAATTATAAAAAATAAAATTAAAAAATTTTTCATCTAACAAAAATATAACCAATTATTGAAATATTTTATAAAGAAATTAACCCTATATGCATCATAACAAATTAGATGCATGTATAAATGGTTTGTATATTTTAGCTTTATTTATACATTTGTAAAATGAGATTGTACTTTAAATCACTATTAATTTTAATGCTTTTTAAACTAAATTTAATTTTTGCTCAGAAAATAATACATACTGATGCCTATGATATAAAAAAATTCAATACTAGTATTTATGGATGTTTAAAATTGGGTGGCAGTTCAGGTGTTCAACTTAGACTAAGTTATTATCCCTCTAATAGAATTAGAATTTTAACAAATACTTTTCAGGGTTTTGGAGGACCTAGTTTTGGATATTCTGTAGATGACACCTATAGACCCAATAACAAACAAACAAATTTTTTTATGCAAGAAATAGAAACTGACATTCACCTAATAGACAAGAACAAATTTAAAAAAATAAATATAGCTTTAAACTGGGGTAGTGATGGTAGAACTAGAACTTTAACTTATACAGATCTAAATGGTGAAGCACGAAGAATTTTTGCATTGACTATTGGATTTCAATATCATCAAAAAAAAGAAGAAATTTTCAAATACAATCCTAATTACAAAAAAGATGGGGATTATAAATTATTAAATTTAACAACTCAAGAATACGAATCTTTTAATATTCTCGAAATGGACAATGGAGTATATGTATTAAAAAATCCTACAAATCATGTAATAACTGATGTAAAATACTACAACATGCTTATTGGTTTTAAATTTAAATCCATTAGTGCAAATGGTATCAATTATAGAGGGTATGGCAACAAATACAATGACATGCATTTAGAAACCTATGCAACTTTCATTTTACCTTTATACCATACTTATCTTCCCTATGTATTTAAGAGTTTTGACGACAATGCTACCCCAACTCATTATATAAAAGACAGTAGAATTTCACCTGGTTTTAAATTTGGCATTTTTCATCGTAATAGTATAAGAAACTATTGGTGTCCAGGTTTCGAATTTGGAAGAAACCCTACTATGGCAAAATCCAAATCGAGAGGTTGGTTTGTAAATATATCCTTAGGACTTAGCTTAAACTTTGGGAAAATTAAACTATTGGATTATTAGCATATCCGAAAAAAAAGAGCTTCAAGATAAATTAATATTCTAAAAAAAATAAACTTTATTAAATTCTAAATCACCGCATCACTCCACCCCTTAGGGTCTTCGTTCCATTTTAATATGTTATCAAGTTGCTCTTGCGAAATGTAATTTTCTTTTGAAGCTACTTCTGCTAAAGTTTTAAAATGACACAATGATAGATACTCGCAATTTTTCTCCTTAAAAATAGTTTTTGTCTCAACAAAACCATAATTGAATATGGATACCAATCCCAAAACCTGATGACCACTTTCTCTTAAATCATCCACGGATTTTAGACTGCTTTTTCCTGTGCTGATTAAATCTTCAACCACTACAATTTTAGAATCTATACTCAATCTTCCTTCTATGCTGTTTTTCAAACCGTGTTTTTTGGGCTCAGGTCTTACGTAGGCAAAAGGCAGATTCAAACTATCTGCTATCAATGCTCCTTGAGCAATGCCTGCTGTAGCAACTCCTGCTATGGCATCGCATTCAGGAAATTGCTTTTTTATGGCTTCAACCAACGATTGAGTGATGAATTTTCTTATTTCAGGATATGACAATGTAACCCTGTTATCACAATAAATAGGTGATTTTAATCCGCTGGTCCAAGTAAATGGATTGTCTGGGCTTAATTTTACTGCTTCGCATTTTAATAAATATTCCGCTATTTTTGTTAAATCGTTCATCATGAAATTAAAGCAACAAAAATATACCTTATTCATCAATCAATATCAACTAATTATATTCAATGTAGAAAAAAACAAAGAGGTAACTGAAAATCCTAATCAAATTGTTTATCAATTATTGAATGGAACTTACCAGGGAGATAATTTAATTGAACTGTTCAGTAAGGATGCTACCAAAACGTTTAATAGCATTAAAAAATTATTTAAGCCTATTAAAGCAGGCGGAGGTGTTGTTTTTAATCAAAAAAAAGAGTTACTGTTAATCAAACGTCACGGACTATGGGATTTACCAAAGGGGAAAAATGAAAAAGGAGAAGACATTTCATTAACCGCTCTGAGAGAAGTTCATGAAGAATGTGGAATTTCTTTTTTAGGGCTAAAGAAAAAATTGACTACAACTTATCACGCCTATTTTCTTAAGGGAAAATGGATTTTGAAAAAAACCAATTGGTATTACATGATAGCTTGGGGCGAAGAAAAACTTACCCCGCAGTTGGAAGAAAGCATCACTGAAGTAAAATGGGTGAACAAAGAATTCATCATCTCCCCTCAATTCAAAACTTATGACAGCATCAAACTGGTTCTTAATTTGATTAAATGGTGATGTTTAAGCCTTCAGGAACAAATTTCTGAAAATTGCCTTTGTGAATGATGATGTCTCTAACAATGGTAGAGCTGATGTTGGAATAAGACAATCCAGAAAGTAAAAAAACTGTTTCAATATCTGGCACCATTTCTTTATTGGCATAGGCTATGTTTTGTTCGTATTCAAAATCTCCTGGAGAACGCAATCCTCTTAAAATAAATTGCGCATCTACTTGTTTGCAAAAATCAATAGTTAAACCTTGATAACTTTGAACATCAACTTTCGCGTTGTCTTTAAATGTTTCTTTGATCCAATCCATTCTCTGTTCTAGTGAAAATAAGGATGTTTTTTTGGCATTGATACCTATAGAAATAATGATTTTATCAAATATCAAAAGCCCTTTGTTTACTATATCAACATGGCCTCTTGTGATGGGGTCAAAAGACCCTGGGAAAATCGCAATTTTACTCATAATGTTTTATTGAATTTGAAAAAACTAAACGTAGTATTTCCATATTCTTTATTCAAAAATAAGTATTCATTATTGAATTTCAATCTAGTTTCGTGTTCCAAAATAAATATTGCATTGTTTTGGGTAAAATTATCTGATTGAACAATGGCTTGTATGAGGTTAAAAACATTGGGGTCGTTGTATGGTGGGTCTGCAAATATTAAATTAAAAAGGCGTTCATTTTTACTGATGTAATGAATGGCTTCTTGTTTGATGATGTCCCATTGTTTTATTTGTAATTCTTTTTTGATGTTATTGATGTAAGAAATATTCAAAGAATTAATGTCGATACTGACCAAAGAATTGGCTCCTCTTGATAAAAATTCGAGAGACACATTACCAGTTCCTGAATATAAATCTAAAACATTGAGTTGATTAAAATCCAAGTGGTTTTCCAAAAAGCTAAACAAAGATTCTTTGCAGTAATCTGTTGTTGGACGAGTGTGATTTCCTTTAAATTGTTTAAATTGATACCCTTTAAAATTCCCTTTAACTATTCGCATTCATTGAGAGTTTGCACAAAATAGAATCTATTTTTAATGTCTAAAGTTGTATTATTAAGGCTTTCATTTTTAATTTCAAGCCAATGAGATTGAGGAATGTAATGATTTATTTCTTTCAATAATTCGGGATAATGTTCTTGTAAACTGTAATCCAATTTTAATACTACTTGATCAGGCTGCACATCCTCAGACTCCAGAATACTCAAAGCAAAATAGGTAATTTCTTCAATGGATTGGATATTGAAAGAATTACAAAACTTCAAACTCCCTTGATGAAAATAGACCATGACTACCGAAGTTTTTTCAGAGAATAAGTAAAGGTGATTTGCAGAATTTATTGAAAGTTCGGATGTAAACAAGATTTCAGTAAGATGCTTATGGTTTGGTGTATCTTGTTGAAATTTAAATATTGGTTTATCTGGACTTGAACTGGATTTATATTCAATAAAATCAGAGGGTATAATGCTAATGGAAGCACTAGAATTTAAGTAAATGATTTTATTAAAACTTAGGTTTTCCCATGGACATTTTTGATTTGCATGAAACAAGGCATAGGCAACTAACTTTTTTGAAAAGCTTTCGTAAACAGCATATAAGATAGAATCAAAATAGGAATGAATGTACAAATTACAGAGAGAGACAACAATGTCACTTTGAAAATAATCTTCAGCAATTAGCTGATTTTTATTTCCAATTTCCTGTTGTAACTGCATCGTTTATATCTCCTATTTTAAGGGCTTTTTCACCAACTGGGTGAGGATCTTCAATTTCAAAAACAGGAACACTGATGTTGTTTTTCATGATTCTGGCTGATGCCATTTTGAATTTAGCAGTATCATAAGGTGGAACAAATCTCATGTGGTCAATTTTGACATTTTCATTTTTAAATAATTCAAGGATAGGATTGACAAAAATAGTGTCTTGTTTTACATTAACTACTTCACCATCCACATCACCAACTTGTTTTAATTTGGCAATTTTCCCATTTTTCATAAAATTAAAAAGGTCGTCAAAATTATTAGCATAATCGCCTTTCATGTCCTTGTATGCTACTTGCATCATTTTAAGGCTATCTAATCGGCCTTTAATCATTGTTTCAATTTTTTCTGTATTTTGTCTTTTGGCTATTTCGTCAGCTACTGAAAAATAAAGCAAAAAAGCCAAAACAATGGCAGATACTCCAAAAAAAACTACACCTAAATACTTTTTCATAATATTCATGCAATATTAATAAAAAAAGATGAATTTAATGTTAAAAAAAAATTGCCTCAACATAAAATGTCGAGGCAATTAAAAATTTAAAAAATCAATAATTATCCTTTTTTAGCTTTAAGAGAAATTTTAATCTTAACTTCGTCTTTAATGGCTTTGTCACCTAATTTTTTCAACATATCTGCTGGTGAAGCAGTAGCTGAGTTATAGATAATACCCCATTGTAATCTGTTGATAACAACTTCGCCATCTGCAGTTAATTCATCGTTGTTCATTGCTACTTTAGCTGGGAAAGAAATGTTTTTAACAGAATCTTTTAAAGTTAAGTTACCAGAAATCATGTGTGTATTTCCAGCTGCATCACCAGTTAATACGTCTGATTTAGTGATTTCAAATTTACCTGTAGGGTATTTTGCTACATCAAAAAAATCAGGTGCACTTAAGTGACCTACTAAATCACCATTCATTTTAGGGTCTGTAATGTCTAACACTTTTATTGTTGACATATTAACATTGAAACCACCAGAACTGATGTTGCCATCTTTAATAGTTAAGCTACCATCTGTCAATGAAATTGTTCCATTGTGACCACCTACTATTTTGGTAGCTTCCCAATTTAAAATAGAAGTAGCAGCATCAACAGTGTAATTTGCACCTACTGAATCAGTAGCAGCTACTTGTTCACCTGTTGCTTGTGTTGCTGTTTGGTTGTTACAAGCCGATACCAATAAAGATAAAACGGCTGCGCTTAAAATAATTTTTTTCATAATATTGATTGCAAAGTTAAATTTAAATACTTGTTACAACATATATCTATTTCCTATCCATATATAACGTTTATTTATAAAATCTGCATTTGTGAAAGTAGCATTTCCTGATGGATTTCCGCCACTGACATGAAAATCTGAGAAAGCAGCATGTTGATTAACAAAGGCGGCTCCTTTAAAATTAAAGGAAACTGGGGTGAAAACAGAATTCATTTCATCTTCTACTTTTTGATTAAATTCATTGTCAGTAGAATAACACAAGCAGGTAATTGCTCCATGATTTTCGGCAGATTGTTTAACTATTTCAAGGCTTTCTTGATTGTTTTTGGTTTTAACAACAAATACCAAAGGTCCAAAAACTTCTTTCAAGTAAGTATCTTTATTAGCACTATCAGTAACTAATACTGAAGGAGATAGAATTCTAGCATCTGTAAATTCAGCATTTTTAACATCGATAGACTGGCATGCAATAGAATTGTTGTTGTTTAATTTTACATTTTCTATCCTTTTGATGGTCGCATCATTTTGAATGGCTCCAAGGGTGGGTGCAGCAGCTTTTTCGTTGTTCATCAACCCATTGATGGCATCAGTAATACTTTGTACAACTGCATCAAATGGTATTGTTTCACCATTTACTTGAATACCAGTTTCTGGTATGTAAATATTTTGTGGAGCTGTACACATTTGACCAGAATAAAGGCTAATACTAAAAGCAATATTGGCTGAAGTAGCCATTAAATCATTAGTAGAATGTAGGATAACAGAATTAATTCCAGCTTTTTCAGTAAAGCAAACTTTATTTAAACTTTCTATGTAATCACCCATAAAATTTCCACCTGTGTAATCGATCAATTTTACTTGCTTGTTTTCTGCTAAAATTTTAGTCAAAGGATTTTCAGTAGAATCTATAGCTAATTGAATGGTGTTAGTATCAAGATTGTTATTTGCTAATTCTTTTTTAAGTTCATCAACAAAAATGGCAATGGGGTAAACAGCTTTAGGGTGAGGTTTGATGATGACTGTGTTTCCAGTTATTAAGCTAGCAAAAACACCAGGTATAGTATTCCAAGTAGGGAAAGTAGAGCAACCAATAGCCAAACTTATACCTCTAGGAATTGGTTTATAATTTTTATTTAATTTAAGATCAAATTTGCCAAAGTTTTTCACCCATTCAACGTTTTTAGGGAAATAGGTCAATTGTTCATAAGCAGTAGCCATTACTTCAAGTGCTCTATCGCAGCAATGTGGTCCTGAGGCTTGGAAGCTCATTAAAAAGCTTTGGCCAGTGGTATGCATGGTAGCATAAGCCAGTTCAAAGAATCTACTTTGAACATTTTTAAGTGCATTGACAAGGATATTGTATTTAGTATCCAGATCAACGTGTTTCCAAGAATTAAAGGCAGATGATGAATTAGAAATGAGAGTATCTGGGTTGGTTAAAGGGTATTTAATACCCAGACCTAATTGCAAAAATGGAGAAATTTCTTCGCCATAGAATTCGGTTAAAGAATTAGAATCGACAAATTGAAAGTTTTTATTGAGTTGATTTTGAAAAGTAAGTTTTCCATTGGTGTTAAGGTTTTCGTCATAAGCTTTGATATTTTCATCAAAGAAAGAGGCAAAAGTTCTATTTTTATTGGCTTCGATAATTTTTGATAATTCCATAGGGCAAATTTTAGTTAAATTATTGACAAAAAAAAAGCCTCTTTAAAAAATAAAGAGGCTTTTAGAATAAATTTGGCAACGACATACTTTCCCAGTTTTAACACTAGTATCATCTGCGCTATGGGGCTTAACTTCTCTGTTCGAAATGGGAAGAGGTGAACACCCATGCTATAGTTGCCATAAAGACGTTTAAAGAATGACAAAAATTGAAAGTAAGAGAAAAAAGATTGGTAAGTTTACGGGTAATTAGTACTACTTGGCACACATATTACTATGCTTACACCTATAGCCTATCAACGTAGTAATCTTCTACGACCCTTATAAAGAAATCTCATCTTGAGGCAAGTTTCGCGCTTAGATGCTTTCAGCGCTTATCTTATCCATACATAGCTACTCTGCAGTGCAACTGGCGTTACAACAGATTCACCAGAGGTATGTCCAACCCGGTCCTCTCGTACTAAGGTCAGATCCTCTCAAATTTCTAGCGCCCACAACAGATAGGGACCGAACTGTCTCACGACGTTCTGAACCCAGCTCACGTACCACTTTAATGGGCGAACAGCCCAACCCTTGGGACCTTCTCCAGCCCCAGGATGTGATGAGCCGACATCGAGGTGCCA
>CAYVDH010000163.1:0-8007 GCA_964450355.1 uncultured Flavobacteriaceae bacterium | reverse complement strand
CTCTGAACCAACTGAGCTAATGTTCCATACTTGTGGTTTATTGAGTGCAAATCTACATTTTTTTAGAATAAAATGAAATCATTTTACTATTTGTCTAAATTTTTCTAATAAATTCTGAAAGTCTTCTGGCAACTCACTTTCAAAATGCATTTCTTTTTTGCTCTCAGGATGAATAAATCCCAATGTTTTAGCATGTAAAGCCTGCCTCTGCATGATCTCAAAACAATTCTGTATAAAGGTGTCAAATTTTGGAATTTTAGATTGACTCAGTTGTTTATGCCCACCATATGATTCATCGGCAAACAAAGGGTGTCCAATGTGTTTCATATGAGCCCTTATTTGGTGGGTTCTACCTGTCTCAAGCTGGCATTGAATGTAAGTGCAAAAGCCATATCTCTCCAATACTTTATAATGTGTAATGGCTAATTTTCCATCTTCAGGGTTGTCCATTACCGAAGCGATTTTTCTATCACTTTTGTTTCTGCCTAAATAATTTTCTATCCTTCCAGTATCTTCTTTCACATTGCCCCACACTATGGCATGGTATATTCTGCTGATGCTGTGATCAAAAAATTGTTTTGCTAAATGAACTAAAGCATCTTCTGTTTTAGCAATTAATAACAATCCCGATGTGTCTTTATCTATTCTATGAACCAAGCCAGGGCGCATTTCTTCTGAGTAATTCGGTAAGTTTTTAAATCGGTACATCAATCCATTAACAAGTGTTCCCGTGTAATTATTATGACCAGGATGAACTACCATGCCAGCTTTTTTATTGATTAGTAACAAAGTTTCATCTTCATAAAAAATATCTAAAGGCAAATCTTCTGGAATCAATTCAGGATTGCGAGGAGGAGTTGGTAAAACCACTGTAACTACATCAAATGGTTTGATTAAATAATTGGATTTTACCACTTTATTATTGACTAACACGGTTCCTAATTCAATGCCCTTTTGAACTTTAGTACGTGTAGCATTTTCAATTCTTGCTGTAACAAATTTATCTAACCTCATTAAGCTTTGACCTTTATCTGCTTCAAACCTATGGTGTTCAAATAACTCTTGTTCCTCTATGTCTTGCTCTATCATGTTTTAAGATTTCAAATTTAAATCTATTTAACTAACTTGTGAATAAAATCAATATAATTCTTATTTTTGCAATCCTTTTATTAATAATGATAACTCATGAATATTCTTTAGATCATTTTGCTGATCAAGTTAATTATGCTTTAACTAACTACAAAAACCATGGTTTAAACTCAATCAATTTTGACCATGTAATTATTGGTGGTCTGGGTGGCTCAGGAATAGGCGGTAGAATAGCTAAATCTTATTTTTACGATAAAGCTAAATTACCAATTGAAGTATTTAGCGATTATGTATTGCCATCTTACACTTCAAAAAGATCACTGGTTATATTGTCTTCATACAGTGGTACTACCGAAGAAACTTTAGCCATGTACAATCAGGCTAAATCGATTGGAAGTACTATCATTTGTATCACATCTGGTGGTGATTTAGACAATAAAGCCAAGGAAGATAATATTGCAGTTTACAACATTGAAACAGGCTATCAACCTCGCATGGCATTAGGTTTTTCACTTACTTTTAATTTACTTATATTAGGAGAATTGTTTCAAGTAAATGTCTCTGACCAATTGAAACAAGTGACAACTTTGTACAACGATAACCAAAATTTTAAAGACAAAGCTAAATGGTTATTGGAACAATTTGAAAACAAATTAAACAATAAATTTGTCATAGTTTGCGATAATTCTACTGAAGCATTATCAATTCGATTCTGTCAACAAATTCAGGAAAATGCTAAAACAGAAGCCTTTGTCAATGTTCTACCAGAAGCAAATCATAATGTTTTTGAGACCTACTACGGTGAATTGCCTTCTAATTTTATTTTCATCAACAGCAATAACAACGACAGAAACAATGGTAGATTTGCTTACTTAAAACAATTGTTAGAAAACACCAAAAATACTGTGGTGTCTATTGATTTGAATCAATCTACATTGATGGAATTGTATAAAACCATTTACATTTGCGATTGGTTTTCCATTTATTTATCTAATGCCAAAGGAAAAGACAACATGAGTGTACCAAACATTGTTAACCTTAAAAATTTTCTAAAAACTTTTTAACTTCATGAAATTAGTTACCTTTAAAAACAATCAAAAAAATGACTTAGGCATCTTAGTCAATGATCTTATTTATTCAGTTCACGACCACAATAATTCATTGCCATCTGATATGCTGACATTATTAAATCAGGGTGAAAAGGGAATGGATGATTTAAGACAAGCTGAACTCGAAATCAAAGAAGGTAAAACCAATGTTACAGCATTTAATTTTATAGACGATGTCTTGTTGTCGCCCATTACTAATCCTACTAGTTGTAGAGATGGTTATGCATTCAGGCAACATGTGGCAGCAGCTCGAAGAAACAGAGGGGTTCCTATGATACCTGAGTTTGACGAATACCCAATTTTTTATTTCACTAACCACAATGCCATTCAAGGGCCAGGAGAAATTTGGTGCATGCCCGACCATTTTCAAAAATTAGATTTTGAACTAGAAATTGCTGTTGTATTGGGTAAAAAAGGCAGAAACATCAAAGCAGAAAAAACGGATGAGTACATAGCTGGTTATACCATCATGAACGACATGAGTGCTCGCACTTTACAAATGGAAGAAATGTTATTGAATTTAGGTCCTGCCAAAGGAAAAGACTTCTCTACCGTTATTGGACCTTATTTAATTACTCCAGATGAATTGAGCTCGTATTTAATTCCTGCAAAACCTAATCACACTGGAAACAATCACAATTTGCAAATGACTTGCAAAGTAAATGGCATAGAAGTTAGCAATGGCAATGTTGGAGACATGGATTGGACATTTGCTGAAATCATTGAAAGATGTGCTTATGGTGTTGATGTTTTTCCTGGAGATGTTATAGGTTCTGGCACAGTTGGTACAGGCTGTTTCTTGGAACTCAATGGAACAGGATTGTTAAACGATAAAAATTTTAAACCTCAATGGCTACAACCAAATGATGTTGTAGAATTAGAAATAACGGGTCTAGGGAAACTAACTAACACCATCAAAGCGGTAGAAACAAATTTCTCTATTTTGAATCTCAAGAAAAAGCCATTGGCTCAATAAACTCATTACATTCTCCACATGGATGAATTAATTTATCAATTGTCATTGACTAAAGTGCCGGGTATTGGCAACAATTTGTCAAAAGTTTTGATAAGCTATTGTGGAAGTGCTAAAAAAGTATTTGTAGAGAAAAAACACGCCTTGTTAAAAATTCCTGGAATAGGAGAAAATACGGCTAATAACATTGTGAAATTCAAAGATTTCTCTCCAGCAGAAACTGAATTGGAGTATGTGAAAAAACACAAAATAAAACCCATTTTTTTTCTCGATAAAGAGTATCCTTACAGATTAAAAAACTACGAAGATTCTCCATTAGTCTTATTTTATTTGGGCAATGCCGATTTAAATAAACAAAGAGTTTTGTCTATCGTAGGAACAAGAAAATCTACCATTTATGGTAAACAATTTACAGAAGAACTAATTGAAGCTTTGGCTCCATACGATGTTTTAATAGTGAGTGGACTTGCCTCTGGCACAGATACCAATGCACACAAATATGCATTAAAAAACAATTTGCAAACTGTAGGTGTGGTTGGTCATGGGTTTCACACCATATTTCCAGCAGATAACAGGCAACTAGCCAAAGAAATGCTCAAAAATGGAGGATTATTAACTGAATATTGGTACAAAGAAGTTGGAAATAAAGAAAACTTTCCCATGCGAAACCGCATAGTAGCTGCCATGTCGGATGCGTTAATTGTGGTAGAAAGTGCCGAAAAAGGTGGCAGTTTAATTACAGCAGAATGGGCTAATAATTACAACATTGATGTATTTTCGTTGCCAGGCAGAGTAAATGATACATACAGCAAAGGATGCAATAAATTAATCAGAGAAAATAAATCAGCAATCATAGATAGCATTCCAGAATTAATTAACATTTTGGGGTATGAGCTTAAATCGTCTAAAAAGCAAAAACAACTCCAACTTTTGCCTGATTTAAATGAAAATGAAAAAAAAGTATATGAGTTGTTAAAACAAGGTGAAATGCCCATCGACCAATTGCATTATCATTCAAAATTAAGCATGAGTCAATTAGCTCTTATTCTTCTCGATTTTGAATTTAAAGGCTTAATCAATTCATTGCCGGGTAAAACTTATTCGTTGAAGTGAGAATAATTTTTAAAATATTTCGTTAAATTTGTAATCCAATCATGTTGAAAGCAGTTCAGATTTTTATATTTTCAGTTGTGTTTTTATTGTTTGTATCTGCAGGAAATCAAACAGGAATTCCGTTGGCAAAAATAAAGTACAAAGGCGGAGGTGATTGGTATGCCAACAAAACAGCTTTGCCTAATTTGGCAAATTTTTGCAATAAAAACATCAAAACAAATCTAAATACCAATGACGACAACATAGAAGTTGGTTCACCAGAATTGTTTAATTATCCCTTATTGTATTTAACTGGTCATGGCAATGTGATATTCAGCGACAATGAAGCAGAAAATTTGAGAAAATATCTGATGGCAGGTGGTTTTTTATTGATAGATGACAATTATGGTTTAAGGCCATTCATAGAACCGCAAATGAAAAAAGTGTTTCCTGAATTGAGTTTTATTGAAGTCCCTTTTGACCATCCAATTTACAATCAAAAATACAGTTTTAAAAATGGGTTACCTAAAATTCATGAACACGATGGCAAACCAGCTCAAGGTTTTGGATTGTTTTGGGAGGGCAAATTGGTGTGTTTTATGACCTATGAAGCTGATTTAGGGAACGGTTGGGAGGATCAATCTGTGTATAACGACCCAGAAGAAAAAAGGCAACAAGCACTAAAAATGGGTGCCAACATCATACAATATGTTTTTTTACAATAGCAATGACTGAATCAAAAAAGAGGTTAATTGTTATTTACAATCCATTTTCGGGTAAAAAAAACACCAAACAATTACCCAACTTAGTACAAACACATTTAAATCAAAAGGATTATCAAATTGAAATTTGGCCAACCGAAAAAGCCAGCGATTTGACCTTATTTGCAGACAAAGCAGTGAAAACTAAAGCCGATATCATTGTTGCTGCTGGAGGCGATGGAACAATCAATCAAATAGCTGCAAGATTAGTGAACTCCAACATTGCTTTAGGAATCATTCCATTGGGGTCTGGAAATGGATTTGCAAGGCATTTTAATTTGCCATTGAATACATTACAAGCCATTAAAATAATACCAAAATTAAAATTAAAAACGATTGATACAGTATGGTTTAATGAACACTGCATGGTGAACATAGGAGGAGTAGGATTTGATGCTTACATCAGCAGTAAATTTTCTGAAGTGAAAAAAAGAGGCTTGCAAGGTTATGTCAAAGCCATTGCAAAAAATTTATTTTACAAAAGTCAACATTACAAATTAATCAGCAATGGCAAGGTATTGTTTGAAGGAAAAGCATTCATGATTTCGTTTGCCAATGCTACACAATGGGGAAATAACATCAAGGTATTGCCAGGAGCTAAACCAGATGACGGTCTGATAGATGTAGTTGTCATCAAAGAATTTAATGCCTTTCATTTGCCTTCCATCATCAAATCAGTATTGTTAGGGAAGTTGCACGTAGATAAGCACTCGTTGGTGTTTAGTGGGACAGATTTTGAAATTGAAAGAGAGCATGAAGGTCCAATACACACCGATGGCGAACCCATTTGGTTAAAGAAAAATTTTAATATCAGATTAGAACCTTTAAGTTTGAATATTTTAAGCAATGAAAAATAAAAAGATAAAATTAGATACTGATGGAATGGTTTATAGCACCGATTCAAGTTTTGAATTTGTCAACGAATTCGAAGAATCAGAAACCTTGCCTCCACAGCAGCAAAAGCTAAGAATTAGATTAGAAACCAAACAAAGAGGAGGTAAAAAAGCCACATTAATATCTGGTTTTGTAGGAAAATTAGACGATTTGGAAACCTTAGGTAAACAATTGAAAAACCATTGTGGATGTGGAGGTTCGGTAGTAGATGGCGAGATATTGGTACAGGGAGAACAAATAAAAAAAGTAAAAGATTTTCTGATTCAAAAAGGGTATAAAACAAACAACATTTAAATAAAAAACATATAATTGTAACATCATGAACATTACATTTTGGGGCGCAGCAAGAACAGTTACAGGTTCAAAACATTTAATTACTACTGACAGTGGAAAACAAATATTACTTGATTGTGGTTTGTTTCAAGGCATGGGGCAAGACAGCAGGGTGTTAAATCAAAAATGGGGATTTGATCCATCATCCATTAGTTATGTGATATTGTCACATGCACACATTGATCATACAGGATTGTTACCTAAGCTAGTGAAAGATGGTTTCAAAGGAAAAATATATGCTACCAATGCCACTATTGATTTGTGTGAAATCATGTTGTTGGACAGTGCACACATTCAAGAAAGTGATTTGAAGTACATCAACAAAAGAAGGAAAGAAAAGAACCAGCCTTTAATTGAACCATTATACGATGAGCAAGATGCAACAGAAACCTTGCAAAGAATGGTTGAAATTGGATTGAATTCTACCACCGTAATAGACGATGAACTATCGGTGACTACTACAGAGAATGGCCATATACTTGGTAGTGTTGCCTTGCATTTGGATTTAAAAAGAGCTGATGGGAGAGTTACACAATTGACTTTTACTGGAGACATAGGAAGGGAAGGAGATGCCATATTGAATGGGCCAGTTAAATTTCCACAATCAGAATACATCATTTGTGAAAGCACTTATGGAAACAGATTGCATGGAATGAAAATAGATGTAGAAACAAAGCTGTTAGAAATTGTCAATAAAACATGTGTAGAGCAAAGAGGTAAAGTGATAATACCAGCATTCAGCATTGATAGAACTCAAGAGATAGTGTATGCCTTAGACAAATTAGAAAACGCAGGCAAACTGCCTAAAATTAATGTGTATGTAGATAGTCCATTGTCGGTAAAAGCGACAAAAGTGATGAATGAGAATCGTGAGTATTTCAACAAAAACATCATGGAGTACATAACAAGAGATGGCAATCCATTTGATTTTCCATATTTGCATTATGTACAAAGTGCTGAGGAATCAAAAAAAATAAACGAGATGAAAGAACCAGCTATTATCATCAGTGCAAGTGGCATGGCAGAAGCAGGTAGGATTAAGCACCACATAAAAAACAATATAGAAAAGGAAAAAAACACCATTTTATTGGTAGGATATGCTTCCCCAGAATCATTGGCTGGTAAATTAAAAGCTGGGGAGCCAGAGGTCATGATATTTGGAGATCCATTTAAAGTGAAAGCAAGAATTGAAGTATTAGAAAGTTTCAGTGCACATGCGGATTACGAAGAAATGATAAAGTATTTATTGTGTCAGAATACCAAAGAAGTGAAACAATTGATATTGGTACATGGAGAATACGATGTACAAATGGAATTTGCCCAAAAATTAAATGAAGTAGGGTTCGGCAACATTGTGATACCTGAAATGGGCGATGTGGTGGAGATACCTTAGGGATAATATTAAAAATTTAAGATTTAAGATTTAAAATTTAAGAACGCAGAAGTGAAAAAAGTTAGAAGTTAGAAGTCAGAAATTAGAAGTTAGAGCGCAGTACCAATAACATTTAACAATTAACCAATTTAACAATTTATCGATTTTTAGATTTTTGAATTTTATTTGATTGGGTTTGTATGAACTCAGAACATATAACTAATAACTATTAACAAATAATTATTAACTAATAACTATTAACCATTAACCATTCAACCATTAACCAATAACCATTCCTCAAAGCAACAAACTGAAACACCAGAGTTAAATAAATAAAATGTATGAAGATAAAAATCATCATAGTATTAATTTGTATTAGTTTAA
>CAYVDH010000162.1:0-8091 GCA_964450355.1 uncultured Flavobacteriaceae bacterium | reverse complement strand
GATAGGCTTGTAGTTGCTAGTATTACAGGATTATGAGTAATTACAGATATACAGAAAATTAATTTATATAATTTAAAAATAATGCAACCTTTTTATATTTGAAAGTCAAAAGTATATGAAAATCATATTTAGTCTAGTCTTTTTTGTAACATTTAATCTTTTTTCTCAAAAAGATTGTCAATTGCCAAGCCGAAACTATCCACCTTTAACCGATTTAGGAAACAATACATATAAAGGTTTCTCTGGTGGTAAATACCGCAATGGCAATAATACTCTAAATGGAACATATTTAAATGACGCCTTGTTATTGTCTTCACAAGTTAAACCATTAGACGTGAATGGTAATGTCAATGCCAATGGTAAAATTGTCATGGTGGGAGTTGGTGCCTCAAATCCAAGAACTGAATTTGCAGCTTTACAAAGGCAATATGATTCGTTTGGAAATAAAAATCCAAATTTAATTCTTGCTAATACTTGCATTGGTGGGCAAGGTGTTCAAAAAATGAACATTCCCTCTGACAATTATTGGGTTCAAGCTCAAAAAACATTTGATTCAATGGGCATAGATTTTAATCAAGTGCAAATTGCTTGGGTAGAAACTGATAACACGCAAGATGGTGATACATTATTTCCTAGAGCACCTATGAACTTAATTTCGGATTTAAAGCAATTGATGGAAACAATGAAACTTAAATTTCCTAATTTGAAATTGTGTTATTTTAGTGCTAGAGCTTATGCAGGTTGGGCAAGTGGGGGAGTAGGTAAAGGCCTTTCACACCCAAGAGATTATTACAACGGCTGGGCAATAAAATGGATGATTGATAGCGCTTCTAATCAAAACCCCAATTTTAATTACAAAGGAAATCAAGCTAATATACCTATGCCCTTATATGGAACTTACAATTGGACCAATGCTGAGCAACAAAGACAAGATGGTTTTTCAATTGATTGTGCAACTGATATTGGCAACGATGGATTACATTTATCTGCTTTAGGTGAAAATAAAATTGGTAATTTAATGTTTAATTTTTTCAAAAATGATACAAGTTCTAAATCTTGGTTTGTAAAATCCAATCTCATGAATTTGTTGAGAAATCAACATGTTAGTAATCTTCAAATTTTCCCAAACCCAAGTCGATACGGGTTCAATATACATAACAAAAACAATAATTTTGTTCAATTTGAAATCATCAATTCTGTTGGTATAACTGTTTATAAGGGTCAGATAAATGAGATGGGTGAATACAAATTGAATACTGATTTTTGGAATAAAGGGGTGTATTTATACAAGGACAATTTAGGTAATTTAATAAAACTGATTTTAGATTGATTAGTTTTTAGGCAACCTATATGGATTTTTTCAAGTCTATAGTTGTAAATAGAATATCAAATCCTTTTTAAATTAAATTTTAAGATTTTTTGATATCAAATTTGATTAAAATCAATTGCCTTATGAAAAATAAATTACTTACAATCTTCATACTTTTATCCATTTCTTTTTATGGAAATTCTTTACTTGCTATAAATAATTCAATAGGTTATTATTATATTTTCAATAATCAATGCGATTATCATTTTAGAGATACTAGCAATTCGTTACCATATACTCCTAATTCGTACTTTTGGGATTTTGGTGATGGAAATACATCAACTGATAAATACACAACACATAACTACTCAATCAATGGCAACTATCAAGTTAAATACATAGTAACAGATGGTAGCAACAGAGATACAGCTATATGGTCACTGGTAGTTAATTGTAAATCAAATAAACCTTTAAAAGCTGATTTTTCTTATAAATTACCACCTGATACCTTTCAGGTAAAACAAGTTAATTTTACAAATGAATCCGATGGTAAACCAACTTCGTTTTATTGGGATTTCGGGGATGGAAATACATCCACACTTGAAAATCCTTCAAATATTTATAGCACTTCTAAAGCTTATTATGTAAAATTGAAAATCTTTGATGGAGTAAAGTACGATTCTATAGTGAAACAGATTTTTATTTCAGGATATGATTCATGTTTAGTATTTAAATCGAATTTTTTATTTAGTAGGTCTGATACTAATTGCAAGAATATCGAATTTAATAATTTGTCACATTATACTGCCATTTCACATCTTTGGGATTTTGGTGATGGGAATTTTACTTCAGTCAAAAACCCAAGTCATATATATTCATTACAAGGTACATACAATGTCAAACTTGTAGTGATTTCAAATACTTGCAAAGATTCAATCACACAACAAGTAAAGGTTAAATGCAGAAGTTGTTACACTGTAGAAGCTATTATAGTTTTACAAGTAGATTCTGCTAATCCTTCAAAAGCTAAATTATATAATTACTCATCAGGAGCCATCGATCAACATTTTTGGGATTTTGGAGATGGATCTACAACTAATATATCCGAGCCAACACATGTTTACACAACTCCAGGAAGCATTAATTTGCGTTATGTAGCAAGAGATACAAACAATTGTTATGACACTACTAATTTATCTTTTGTTATAGATTCCTTAGGTAGAATTAAACGTGGAAATATCAATTTTACACTTGAGATTATAGATAATACGAACACCATTTTAAAAACTAAAGACATAGAAAAAGAAAATAACAACATTGTATTTTACCCTAATCCTTGTTCTGATTATTTTCAGGTAAACAATGGTTCTCATGAGCTATTGATTTTAAATGTAATGGATGTGCAAGGAAAATACATTGAACAATTATATGTTTTACCTAATACGGAATTAGTAATTGATACAAAACAATGGAATAAAGGGATGTATTTAATTCAAACAAATACTAATGTTATATACAAGTTAATTGTCAATTAATAAAAGAGGAGCTGAATGATACTATAAGTTTTTTATAGCTCTTTGTATTTTATTTTTCCATGGTGTCTTCTGTCTAGGGGCATAGTAATGAATCTAATGTTTACAATATTTTTACAACATTCATTTATGGCTGTTTTTATTGCTTTTTTGTTGGAGTCATCGCTAACTTGTACATAGGCTGTTCCATCTAACAAGGTAGCTCTTTCTATTCCCTTTATTTCTTGTATTTTTTTTTCATTTTCTAATACATATTCATCATTGAATTTTCTGTTAATATCTCCCGTAAGAAACAAATGGTTTTCAGAATCAAAATATCCATAGTCTCCAGTTCTATGCCACATTTCATTGTTGAATACTACCTTGTTTTTTGCTTGCATTTCTTCTGAGTTGTAGTAGTTTTTTACAACATGATTGCCATTGACAAAAATTTCACCTGCTTCGTAGTGCTCGTTTTTTTCTATTACCCCATCCTTTATTTTTCCTATAAAGCAATTGCAATTTGTATCGATGACACCAGCATATAAGCCTTTTTCATTTCTTTTATTTAATATTTCTTTTGCATTGCAATGTGCAATCGGCTCCGCTTCTGATGAACCATACAATACAACAAAATGTTGTGAATGTATATTGTTGGAAATGTTTTCTACAAAACTTGGAAAAAATGGAGAACCTCCGCTTATGATTTGAAATAAATTCAGTTTGTTTTTATGGTTATTTAATATGTACTGTGCTAATTGATTGATTAAAAAAGGAGAAAAAGATACATGTGTGATTTGACGATTAATGATGTCTTGATATAATCCATTAAAATTTGTTTTGCTCAGTTTAGATAGGATTACATTGCTACTGAAATATGATGTAATGCCTAATCCTAAATTCAGAAGAATGACTACTGGAAAATTACTCATCATTTTTGCATCATGACATGGAATTATTTTATTTTTTAATGCATTGAATTGGGCATTTAATATGTCGTGAGTTCTTATAATGGCTTTAGACTTTCCACTGCTTCCAGAGCTAAATGAAACGATTGCTTCATCTTTCCAATTCACTTTTATTGGGTGATTAGTATTTGTATTTTTTTCTTTTAATGAAATCCTATTTAATTGATTTATTTCTGGAATAAAATACCTCATTAGGTTGATTTTTGTAGAACAAATAATGTATTTTGATTTGATTTTTTTTTGACATTGTATGATGTCACTAATTTTAGTCCATTCTTCTACAAATACCAATGTGCAATTGATATGAAGTAAAGCCAAAAGGCTTGCGTACAATTCAATACTTAGTGGGTGTAGTATCAATATTTTATCGCCAGATTCAATCCCGTTTTCAATAAACTGTTGAATGTAATTGTTAACTTTTTTTTCAAATAATGCATAGCTTATTTTTTCACGCTCTGTTTCAATGGCAATTTTATCGGGGTGTAATTTTGCAGCGTTAAAAAAATGCTGAGTTACATTCATTTTTTTTCTAAATCTTTTTTAATGTTATTCAAATTGTTTTTAAATACATTTTTAACAACAAAGCTAGCAAATTTGAATTTAAAATTTTCCCAAAACGACTGATTTCCCTTAAGTGTCAATATTAAGCTTAATTCACAATTGTTATCATCTCCAGTATAGAGCTGTTCTGTGATTAAATGTTCAGAATAAACAGGAAAATGTTTACCATTGTATATACTTAAAACCCTTTTTTTATTTGGTATAATTTCTAGAATTTCTTCATCCCATTGTATTCCTTTTTCCGATGAATCTTTAAAACATCTTCTTTTACAACCTACTTTGCCGTCTTCGCCACTTAATAAATCAATGTGATCAACATACACGCTCCATATTTTTGCATTCTCAGAGTTTCCCATGTATTCATAAACAGTAGTGATTGGTTTGTTTATGTTTATTGTTTTATAAACTTGGAATTCCCCTTGAGAGTTAATAGAGGTAGGTGAAAAAAATTGAATCACCATTGCAATTAAAAATATAACAAAAAGCAATATATAGACAGTTTTTTTAATCATAGATGTTGATATAAAGCATACGATTTTAAAGGACTTCCATTGAATCTTTCAGACAGGGATTTTGAACTGTTATTTTGATGCATAAATGCATGTAAAATGTATTTGTAATTTTTTTTCATCGCAATTGAACATATTTCATCAGACAATAACCTTCCTAAGCCTGCATGTTTTCTGTCTAATTTTCTAGCTATAGTTTTTACTACAATCCCATCCCCATTATTGCTTAGGTAGCATGAGCTATATGCGCATATAGCACCGTTGTTGTCGATAATAAATGGTGAAATTTCATGGTTTATTTTATACAATTGTTTTTGGTATTGTTGTTCAAAAACTTGGTATGGCAATGGTGTAAAATAGGGAGAATGTTTAAATGCCTTCATGGTAATATCGTATATTTCTTTTCCTTTTTCTTTTAATTCTTCCAAGCTGAAGGTTTTAATTTGATATTCAGTTGGAATAGCATGTTGTTTGATGGAAAAATTGGTTTGAATGTTTGTGTAATAAGTTTCATTTTCGATAAAACCACAAGCATTCATTATATCGCAATAGTAAAGCGGATTACACAGGTCGTTTTTAAAAAGAGAATGTTCGTTGTTTTTTGCCAACCTGTATGGATTCCAAGTAAGCCCATTTATAGGACCAACCAAACGGATACTGTTGTCTTTTTCTTTGACATGTTGTATCGCATGTGTTAATAATTCAACCCCGGATTCAAAATTTATTGCCTCGAAATGACCAAAAAAAATCACTTGATCAACGTTGCTGTGAAACAAAGCAACACGAGCTTCTACAACATCGTTTTGTTTTAATATGAATGCAGTGATTAAGGTGTTGAATAAGATGGAATTGTGCTCATCAATGTAACCAAAATCAAAATACAAATTGTACATGATTGAATCAAATTCAATTTTATTTAATCCTTCCTTTAAATTCAATTCTTTTATTATCATCCTATGAATAAATATAAAAATAAAATAACACTCAATGGGATACTCACATTATCAAGCCCTCTAGGACTTATTAATTCAATGATACCACTAAAAATACCTGTCGCCAAAATAAACAATAACGATAAAGAAAAACCCATAAAGTTAAATGCAATGGATAAAAGAATAAATGATATTACAAATGCCAATAAACCACCCAAGCTTTTAGTTTCTAAATAAATTTTAATTTTTTTTATTGGGTATCTTTTTCCAATGATAGCGGCACATAAATCGCAAATAGCAAGTGTAAGCACAGGTAAATAATAATAAATTAAGTTGTCGAACATTTCAAATGCAATGAATGAGATGATTACTGCTAAAGGAAACAAAATACTACCATGGGTTTTTCTTTCAACCGAATTAATCGAAGGTAAAAATTTGAATTTTTTACAAACGAATAAAAATATTCCGAAAATAGTACAAATTAAAACGACCCAAAATACATCATTAAAATAAAAAGGAAACAACAAAGCTAAAAAGCCACTGCTTATGTGGCTCCATTTTCTTGTTATTTCAGCTTCAACATTGAATTTTCTATAGGCTATTTCACCCACAGCAAAAGCTGTTAAAAAAAACGATGACAACACAATTAAATTAATGACAGGGCTCATTGTCTATATTCATTTACATTAAAAGATTGATAAAAAAAGCATAAATCATCACCAATAGTATCACAAGGTATAAAGTTAGAGTTTATTTCTTCTAGTTTTCGAGGAACTAAAAGATTCCAATAGGCTATTTTTGATTGATTAGTCATGATGTTTTCTAAATGCATTGATTGGGTTTTAAAAACACCTTCATTCATGTATTCAAATATATTTGATAAATTTGCTTTGTTAAAACGAAATGGTTCTTTCATGTCTGTTAAATACCCTTTTTTAAGCTTTAACTGATTGATGTTTGTTTTAATTTTATTAAAATTTTCTAATATTAAGTAGTGGGGAAGTGCTACACTGTACGAACCTCTCAATTGAAAATCGAGGTAATAATTTTTAAAAACTTGATTTGAGCTTAAATGTTTTTCAGCTGATTTGAAAATAGTTTGAGCTACAGGTTGTTTATTTTCTTTGAAAAATTGTGGGTCTCTACCATATTTTCCCAAAATGTATTTTGAGAAAAACAAGTTAAATAAGGCTCTCCATAGCCATGTATTCCATGTGTTTTGATAAAATTCTAATTGTTCTTTCTCACTTTTTTCTTGGAATAATTTATTTATTGTTTTTTTGTTGTGAATAATTGGTAAAATATACGTTCTAAATAGTTTGAAATAATTTTCAAATTTACCTTGATGTATAATTCCATTGACAATTAAATGGGAGTTTTTTTCAAAATAAGAATAACATTCATTTGATAAATTATTTTTAATCAATTCAAATAATTTTAGCCGTTCATTCGAAGGATTAACTCCTAAAAATATCAATGCATCATCATGGTCTAGCAATTCAATTGTTTTTTGTTTCAATTCTGTTAAATACAATTGAGTATCGTTGATATCAAATGCAATGACAAGTTCGGGGTTGTAAATAAGCATTGATAATGAATTGTCGCCAGAGGCAGCTATACTCAAAAGTTTATCTCCCTCTTTAGGTTGTAAATTGTTTAACAACAATTCTGTGTCTTCCCAACCATTTGCATACCTTATAAAACTAAAATCGACTGAATCACTCATTGGGTTTAAAATTGGAGTTTATGCAATGAAAAATTGTTTTGGCATTCAATTTCGGTTTTTTTGAAATTAAATTGATAATTAATCCTTCTATTTCACTGTAATATCCTACAATCATTGCTAAATAAAACAGCCATGCTTTCATGCCAAAAACAAATAAAACAAATAAGAAAATCCCTTGTAAATAACCAGCAATTTTTGCACTGTACAAGTGAAGACCTGTGCTGGGTCTTCCAAATTTAAATAAAGGAACTATCAAAGTTAAAACATACAAAATAATGAATATCATTAGAAAATTCCCATAATCTGTGTAAACATAGTAATGAAACTGATAGATACCAAAAATGGCTAAAACATAACTTCCTATATCAGCCAATGAATCCAAAATTGCACCTTCTTTAGTTTCTAATTTAAAAGCCCTTGCAATGAATCCATCAGCGATGTCTGTAATTAAATTGATAGAAATAAGCCATACAAAAGGAGTTTCTTGATGAAGAAAAATATAAGATGAAATAATAGGAAACATGAGCAACGTATATGCACTTAATATATTGGGAATAGTAGATCGGATGTACATA
>CAYVDH010000161.1:0-8175 GCA_964450355.1 uncultured Flavobacteriaceae bacterium | reverse complement strand
ATACTGTGTTTACTCATCTTTTTTTTATTCTAAAATTTATTTAGGACAGTATTGATAGATTTTGAATTAAAACCTAATCAAAGTGGTGTTTTGTTGAATTGGACTGTAAACAATGAGATTGAACTATTTGGTTTTGATATTGAAAAAAGTTATAACGGTAGTGATTGGTTAAAAATTGGAGAAACTTATTCAATTAAAGGAATGTTGAATTATAATTTTTATGATATGAACATTCCTAGCACAACTATAAATACTTATTATAGATTGGTAATGAGGAAAATAAATGGCAGAAATACGTATTCAAATGTCTTGAATTTTAGGAAATTAACTTATAATGATGTGATTATTTATCCAGTGCCAGTAAATGATATATTATATATCAATCTTAAAAATAGTATTGATAATGAGTTTTTCCCTCAAATTAGATTAACAAATTTAATAGGACAAAATATTTCACTTGATAATATATTGATTAAAAATAGTGAAAACATTATTGAAATCAATTTTAAATTACTCGAATCTGGATTTTATTTTTTACAAATAAATGATAAAACATACAAAATAAATAAATATTAATAATTATAAATGAAAAAAACAAACTACAAAACAATTAATCGGAAAACAAAATTAATTTTGTTAATTTTGTTATTAAGTTTTAAAAAAAATGCATTTTCGCAATTTTCAAATGCAATTTCAAACCCCAATTTCACAACCAATTTAACTGGTTGGACTGCTAGTGCTGGTACTGGCACATGGGCTCGGTCTGGATCTTTTTCGGGTGTTGCTAGTGTAACAGCCGATGGTACAAGCCAAACATTAACTCAATCAGTAAGTGGTTTAACCTCTGGTCCTGTTTCAGGTCAGGTGACTATTTACTTTGATTTATATGCTGGCAATAATGGTGGCACCAATGGAGCAACAGTAAGCGATTTATCAGTTAGTTTAAATGGAACAACTTACGCGGTTTTTTCTAATCCAACAGGAGCTGGGTCTGTTACTGCATCTGCTTCGGGTGGTGCTACAATCACCAATTTTTCTACTGGTGTAGTGCCAACGACTATGCGCATTGTCAGTTCGCAAATTCAAGTTACTTTTTCGTATGCAGGACCAGCAACTGCTAATTTGGAATTTACACACAATTCTCCTACTTCTGGTACTGATAATTGGGCAATTGATAATGTGAAAATAGAAACTTCATCGCCATCTGTTTGCCCATATGTTGTGCCAACAGCATCTGGAGCAAGAGTTTGTCCCTTAAATTTAGTAAATGTTACTTCAAAAAGACCTGAAACTCAAGGAAACCTTTTAACTCAGCTTTGGTATGGGGCAGATGATTTGGGTAATTCTTCATCTTATGTTAGCTATACTTCAGGTTTTTCAGGAACTGATGCTTGCGGACACCCTGCTCATGCCAATGCGCCAACAAACAGCAATTTTACTTATGGAGAGGTTACTAAAAGAATAGGATTTGATGATGATGATGTTGCCAATCCAACTTCAAGTGCAGCTGGAGCGACAGGGAGATCAAATGGACAACAAGACGGGTGGTTGATGGTACCTCCTGGATTAACATGCATCCAATTTAGAATCGGAGGAATATCAAATGGCGAATCGTCTGCTTTATTTGCTGGTTCAAATTGCGGAACTATGACTCTAGTTGGAGAATATTTTAGTAGCGCAGCAACATTTACTGATTTTAATTATACACTACCAACTAATTTACCAACAATAGGTAATTGTGGTTGGAGAGCTCTCCGCATTAGATTTTATGAAACTGATGGTTTTACAGCATCTAATTCATGGGTTAAATGGAATATAGGAGATGGTTATGTTTATCCTCCTGCTGAATTCTTACAACCTGTTTCTACTCCTACCTCTAATGATAATTTACCTTCTGAAATGGTTGGTTATACATGTAAATTAGCTTTTGAAGATGCTGAAGGTAAATTATTTTTAAGAACAACAGCAGGTGGAGTTGGTAGCATATTTGCATTGGATCAAAGATTTTGCGAAGAAATTGAAGTAATCGAAGAAAATGTTAGAGCAAATGGTTCTTGTACACCTGTTTTTAGTTGCGGGGTAACTCCTGTAAAAGTAATTGGTTATTCGCCTAATGGAACAAGTTTGTTGAATCAAAGTTGGTCTGGAACAGATGATATTGGTGATATATGTATGTGGAATTGCAATGATGCTACATCTGGTTTTACTGGTCCTTTTATTGGTGCAAATGATGCCTTAGGTTTACCAACTCATAATGGGGGTGCTCCAACAAATTCGAACAATACTTGTATTACAACTTTAGGTGTAACCGATGGAGCTTGCGGTTTAAATGGGACATTAGGAGCAGGAGTAGCTGCAAGAGAAAATGTTCAACAAGATGGTTGGTTGGTGGTTCCTGAAGGGGTAACTTGTTTAAGTTTTCAATTAGGAGATGCCGTTTCACCTTCTGCCAATTCAGGTGCATTGTATGTAATTGAACCTAATGGCAACCTTGTTTTAGTTAATGAGTTAAATTCATTTAATTTAAATACTGCGTATTTTGAAACCTATGGTTCTTATTGTTTAACTGGCGATGAACCCGAAGTAGGTTCTGGTTTTAGATTGTTGAGAGTTAGATATTACCATCATGATGGACATGATGCTAGTGACACAAGAGTTCGTTGGAATATAGGTGCAGGTTTTGTATTAGTACCAAGTACTAATTTATTTCCAGCCGCATCACCTACCAGTTTAACATTGCCTGCTTTTTCTGAAACTACAGTTTCAACACGTTATGCATTATTGGATGAAAAAGGGACATTGTGGGCAGCCAATGGAAGTTCTAAACCAACAACAGCATTAGATATTTCATCTAATTTAAGTATTGTTTATGATATTCAAGAAATCACTGATTGTTCTGCGCAACCTGCACCTACTAGTGGTCCAACTTGTGCAAGTACTTTAGCCGCAGATCCTTGTGAAGTAGAAGCTGATTTAATTGACCCATGTCAATGTGATAATCCAAACAATATTTTTGCAGATCCTACAAATTATCGTTCTGTAACTTTATTTAATGAAAATGCTATAGTTGAAAGTATGATTTTGACAGGTTTTTCTGTAGTTGGCGGTAGTGGCTTATACGATAACACTGGGGCTCCTCTAACTTTCCCAATAGCAGCTACTACATCTGGCACAGATGATGGTGTAAATTTTGCAACATTTACTTTTTATGCAAAACCAGATGAACCATACGATTTAATAATTGCAGACAATACAGGTACAATAGTTGAAAATTTAAGTGGACTTTGTGGAACACCTAATGGTTGTAATTGTCAAGCCAAACCCGAGGTTTGTGGCGATGGTGTAGATAATGATTTTGACGGTTTGGTTGATGCAGCAGATGGAGATATAGCTGGCGATTGTATTAAAAATTGTCCTTTAACTCCAATTAAAGTGCAAGGTAAGACCCCTGTTGCTGATGGTAGAGTAACAACTCAATTATGGACAAGATATACCACACCTAAATGGAAATATAGATACAATGCATTAAAAAACACTTCACCTATTTCTTCTATAAATGGTATTTTAAAATACCCATTTTCTGGAACAGATGTTAATGGACTTCCAATGCATGTAAATGGTGCAGCTGGGACTTTTACAAGTGGACCACTTTCTGGTCAGTCTGCCACTACAACGAGGTTTAGATCTGCTGGTTTTGCAGAAAATACTAGTTTAAGTGCAACTTATGGTTTTTCTATCGGTAGATCCGATCAATTACAACAAGATTTTTGGTTAATTATTCCACCTAATGCTACTTGTTTTGAAGTTAGAATTAATAATCCAAAACGTTGGGATGCAACTGCCTTGTATCTTGGATCATCTGTAACTGATTTAGAATTGGTAGGAGAATCATATGGTATTGGAAAAATAAAATCTCAAATTCAAGGTACTTATAGAGCTCCATCAGGTACTGAAGTAGGTATCAATTATGAATATGATGCAACATCAGACCCAAATAGTTCAGCTTCTTCATTAGCAACCTGTGGTTATTTGGTATTAAGAGCTCGTTTGTATAGTAATGATGTTGGAGTTTATATGAACTCTAAGCTTATGTGGAATATTGGAAATGGATGGGAAGTAATTCCAAAAGAATATGTTCAATCAGTTGGTACAACAGCCGCTTCTGCAAATGCTGACGGAAATAAACCAAGTACACTAAAAAGTTTACCAGGGAAATGTATATTTCAAGATGCTGATGGCGACTTGTTTGATACAGATGGCAACCCTTATGCTTTAGATCCAAGCATCTGTGAAGCTGTGTCAACCGACCCATGTATTAAGTGTATTTCAACAAATATTGCGTGTATTTCTGTTGATACAACTGAAATACAATATACTCCAACTTGTGGAGTACAACCATATCAAATAACTTATAGAACTTTAAACGACACTGCAGGCTCATTATATACTCAATATTGGGAACTTGACAGTGCTGAAGAATCAACAGGAAATGTTTTAAATCAACCTTATATAAAAGGAT
Source organism: uncultured Flavobacteriaceae bacterium (assembly GCA_964450355.1). Taxonomy (GTDB): domain Bacteria; phylum Bacteroidota; class Bacteroidia; order NS11-12g; family UBA955; genus CAYVDH01. Next base: position 3,656 of record CAYVDH010000161.1, on the reverse strand, counting down.
TTCAAGATTATTTTACATTAGGACCTTCTTGTCCAAATTGTTATCCAGTTCATGTTCATGATTCTACAGGGGTATTGTATTCTAATATTTTAGGATTATCTTCTGATGCAACAATTACTGATGTAGATGGAAATTCATTTAGACCAATACGTGTTGGAGTTCGTTCAAGAGAACAAGTGCAACAAGATGCATGGTTGATTGTTCCAGGCGAATTAAAACAAATAGAATTTAAATTAGGAGGAGGAGTTAGATGGGATGCCTCAGCATTATATATTGGTACTCATATTGATTCTATGGTGTTAGTAGGCGAAAATTATAATAGAAAAGGTAGAAAGCCATATAGTTATGTTACATATAATGTTCCTACAACAGCAAAAACTTCAAGTGGCTGTTCAAAACCATACAAGTTATTACGTCTAAGATTTTATCATCACGATAATGGTACCAGATCTAATTCTGAAATACTTTGGAATATAGGAAATGGTTTTCAAAGAATTCCTGCTAAATATTTTAGACCAGCAAAATCTGCTTGTAGCAATACATTTCCTGGAATTTCTAGTACATTTACAAATGGAGCTACAGTACTTGGTATACAAGATACATCAGGTATTTGGTTTAATTATACAAATGCTTCATATCCTGCAGTAGACAATGGAACTAATTCTGATTCTACCGCATTTGTCGCTGGTTCTTATGACACATTAAAAGTTTCTGGTTGTGATGTTATAACTCCTATTTGTGGGACACCAGCAGATGTAAATAATATGTGCAATATTTGTGCTACTTATGCTGTACTTCCTATTCAATTTATTAAATTTAATGCAGAATGTTTAAATAATGAAATTAATATTAATTGGTCAGTAAATTACAAAAATAATGTCAGTAATTATCAACTTATGAGAAGTCTTGATAATGGAAAAACATGGGTTAATGTATTTGAAGCTAATAACTCACTGTTTTCAACAAATATTAATGATTTCAAATACATTGATCAAATAAAAAGTGATAAAATAATACTATATCAAATTGTAGAAAATAACAAAGATGGAAAAAGTGAAAAATCTGATATAATTAGAATTAGTTCTTGTAATAAAAATAATGTTATATATACTGTAACAATTAGTCCTAATCCTACATCAAATTTATTAGCTATTAATTTGAGTCAATTAACAACTTTGTTGAGAATTAAATTATTTAATCAACAGGGAAAAGAAATATTAAATTACATTATAAAAGATACTAATTCTTCATTTTTAAATTTAGAAAATTTAGCAGATGGAGTCTATTATATTTATATTGATAGTGATTATGGCACACAAATGCAAAAAATCATTAAAATAAAAGAATAAAAGAATAATTAAAAAAGAGGTCGAAGTTTCGACCTCTTTTTTTGTTATTTTAATATTTGCAAATAAAATTTTATATTTTTGTCGAATGTTCAAAAAATTATTTCTAATTTTTTCATTTATAAGTTTAGCTAAGTTAAATTATTCACAAGTAAAAATTGGGGATAATCCTAGTAGTATAAATAATAGTGCATTATTGGAATTAGAAAGTACTAATAAAGGAGTTGTTTTTCCAAGAATGAATTCTTCTCAAATGAATAGTTTATCCAACATGCAAGGTTTAGTGATTTATAATACTGATAGTAATTGTTTGTTTAATAACAATGGTTTAGTTTGGATTAGTTTATGTAGGTCTAATAAATCCATAAGTTGGTTAGATACACAAAATACAACAGGATTAAAGTCGGTTGTAAATGCCTCAAATAATCTAGCTTCTGGAGCTTATAGCTTTGCTTTGGGTCAATATTCAATATCGTCTGGTTTACATTCTACTGCCATAGGCTTTAGAGATACTGCTTCTGGAAATTACAGTTTTGCTTTAGGGTATCGAAATTTGTCAAATGGAATAGGAGCAGTGACATTAGGGAGTGCAAATAAAGTAAATAATATGTATTCTGTTGGTATTGGTCAATCTAATGTTGTTAATGGTTTTCAAGCTTTTTGTTATGGTCAATCAAATTCAAATGCGGGTAATTATTCTTATTTATTAGGTCAAAGTTCTAAAATAACAATGTTTGGAGCTGGTAGTTTCTTATGTGGTAGTAATTCGTATGTGAATTCTATAGAAAGTACTATTTTAGGGGGGAGTTTTGATTCTTGTACGGGTAATTATAGTGTAGCTAGAGGTAGAAATAGCAAAGCAAGTGGAATTGGGTCATTAGCATTTGGAGATACCGTACAATCTACAGGGCTAGCATCTTATACTATGGGTGTAAAGTCTAAATCATCTGGGAAATATGCTTATTCTTTAGGTTATTATAATTTATCTAGTGGCAATTATAGTTATACATTGGGTAAAAATAATGTGTCTAGTGGGTATGCTTCATATGCAATAGGAGATAGCTGTATATCTAACAGTGCCTATAGCTTTGCTTTAGGTAAATTTGTAAGTAATAATGGTTATAGTGGAGCATTTGTTTTAGGCGATAATAATTCAACAAACAGATTAAATGCAAGTGCAAATAATTCGTTTAATTCAAGATTTTCAGGAGGATATAATTTGTATTCGAATGCCACCATGAGTTCGGGTGTTCAATTAGCTGCTGGAGGTGGTTCTTGGTCTTCTGTTTCTGATAGAAATAAAAAAGAGAATTTTAAATTATTGGATTATGATTCTATTTTAATGAACGTGTTGAAAGTGCCTGTATTAGAATGGAATTACATTTCTCAATCAAATAAAATTAGACACATTGGCCCAATGGCACAAGATTTTTACAATGTATTTAAGGTTGGAGAAAGTGATACAACTATCACTACAATTGATATTGATGGAGTTAATTTCGCAGCCATAAAAGCATTGTACTATTATATTAACAAATGTGAGAAAAAAATAGAAGAATTTGAAGCTAGGATTATAAATTTAGAAACTAAAAATGAGACAATTAAATGAATAAATTTAAAATTAGTTTTTTTATAATTTTATTTTTTTGCTTAAAGATCAATACTGTAAAATCACAAAATGATCTTTATTTTAACTCATTTAAGAAAATTTATAATGATAGCAACATAAATTATACTTTATTAACTGAAATCTCAAACAAGTTAATAAATATTGGGGAATTAAATAATATAGATTCTTTAATATACTATGGTAATATTGGATTGGCTTGTGTTTATGAAAATACAGAAAAGCAATTTGAAGCTCTAAAAAAATATCAAAAAGCTCTTATTTATTCAAGTTCAAAAAATTATTTTAAAAATAGAACATGGTTATATTTGTCAATTTCTAGAAAGTTCTATGTTTTTTATTGCAATGAGAAAGCTTTTGAATACATTGTTAGAGCAGAAAGAGAGTTAAAAAATTTCAAAAAAGTTATACAAGAATATAGAAAGTATGAGAATTACATAATTCAATTTAAAGCAACTATTTTGCTCGATCTTAATATGTTGAAAATTGCAAAACCATTAATTGACAAGCTGAAAGAAACTCAAAATTCTGATAATTTTAAAATAAACAATTTAGAATCTATATATCCGGTAACGGTAACTCTGACTATACACAGCATCTTATTAATTTAGCAAAGAAAAATGGATTATCTGACCAGATATCTTTTATAGGATTTGTCCCTGAAGGTCTCTTGAAAAAGTACT
>CAYVDH010000160.1:0-8306 GCA_964450355.1 uncultured Flavobacteriaceae bacterium | reverse complement strand
GAATTGTAAACAGGTTGAAACAACGGCATATTATTCGAAGAAAGTGTTGTTTTCTCCTTTTTTACCGCCAGCAACTCTGCCTTTGATAGGAATTAAAATGCCAAATTTAAAACCAATTAATAAGTCTTTTTTTGTGCTTAAATCTTTAGTTCTGGTATCGAAATTGATTTCTCTTCTGTTTTGAGTGAATGCTAAAATAGACTCAACACCTGCATAAAAATTTAACATGCCTTTGGGGTCAATTCTATGATAGCCTGTAAATTGTCTGAAAAGGATGCCATTACTTAATCTATCATAGCCTTTGTAATAATTGTTTTCTAGTTGTGGCATGATGGTTCTCGAAAACTGAAATTTGATTTTGTGTTGAATAAAGCCAATGCCAGCAGTAACCATTAATCCAGAATTTATTTCTAGTTTGTTTATTGGAAAAATTTTGCCAAAATTAACATGCCACATATAACCTCGTTGGTACAATCTCAGTACAGCAAAATTCCCTTGAGCATCAATCAGTTCTTTGCTAGGGCCTATGATAGAGTCCAAAATTCCATTTTCTCTAACTTTGTTGCTGAATAAAAGGGAACCAGAGGCATTCACTATAAAATTTCTATTGAATTTATATCCAAATCCTAGGCCAATACCATTGATTCTTCCGTACCTTTTTGCAAGGTCTATAAAAGGGGAAGAAATGCCGTAATCAATGTTGATAATGGCAGCATTTTGAAATATGGACAAGGCTTTTTTTCGAGAACTATCTTGATACAGAGAGCCAAAGCAAAAATTATAAGTTGCCAAATTTAGAAACAATAAAATAAATAAATTTTTTAACACAATAGGGCAAATATAAAATCAAATTATGGCTTATCAAACTTAGTTTTTAGAAATTGTTAAAATCAGGGATTAGAAAATGTTAAAATCAAGATTTAAAATTACTCATGATATACTTATATTTGCCCCCTTGAAATGGAATTAAACACTGATTTAAGAAAAATTCACATGGTGGATTTGCAAAGCCAATATTCAGAAATAAAAGCTGAAATAGATGAGGCTATACAGCAGGTTTTAAATCAAGCCAATTACATCAATGGAAAGCAAGTACAAGATTTTGTAAATAATTTATCTAGCTATTTAAATTCTAAATTTGTAATTCCTTGTGCAAATGGAACTGATGCATTGCAAATAGCATTGATGGCATTGGATTTAGAGCCAGGTTCGGAGATTATTACTCCTGGTTTTTCATACATAGCTGTAGCTGAAGTGTGTGAATTATTAAAGCTTAAACCGGTGTTTGCAGAAGTAGATATTGATACTTTCAATATCAACCCACTTGAAATAGAAAAATTAATCACTCCAAAAACTAAAGTCATTGTTCCAGTTCATTTATTTGGTCAAAGTGCTGAAATGGAAATGATATTAGCCATTGCTGAAAAACACAATTTGTATGTGATAGAAGACAATGCTCAATCCATTGGAGCTGATTACACATTTTCGAATGGAAGAGTGTGTAAAACCGGAACTATGGGACATATTGGAACAACTTCATTTTTCCCTTCTAAAAATTTAGGATGTTATGGAGATGGAGGAGCAATTACAACCCAAGATGAAAAATTAGCTGAGCGTATAAAAATGATAGCTAATCACGGTCAAAAAATTAAATACATTCACGATGAAATTGGTGTAAACTCTAGGTTAGATACCATTCAAGCATCTATATTGAATGTAAAATTGAAACATTTAGATGCATACAATCAAGCACGCAGGGATGTCGCAATGCAATACAGTGAAGCTTTTAAAGGCCATAGTCATATCAAGCCACCGAGATTAAGCGATAAATCAACACATGTTTTTCATCAATACACCATGCAATTGTGTAACACAAACATAGCCGAATTGAAACAGCATTTAACAGATAGGGGCATACCTTCTATGGTGTATTATCCATTGCCGTTATACAAACAAAAGGCTTACAGTCAAAATGTAACTTTGCCAATTTCTGAAATGCTTTCGGCAACTGTTCTAAGTCTCCCAATGGGTACTCACATGGACAATCAACAAATAAATTATATCATCAAAAACGTCTTAGATTATTTTAAAAAATAAAAATTATGAAAGTAGCAGTAGTAGGCACTGGATATGTAGGATTAGTTACAGGAACATGTTTTGCCGAGGTAGGAATCAATGTAGTGTGTATAGATATTGATTCTAGAAAAATTGAAAATTTAAAACAAGGTATTTTACCCATTTATGAGCCAGGTTTGGACGAAATGGTGAAAAGAAATTTTGATAAAGGAAGGTTACAATTTTCAACAGATTTATCAGAAAGTATAAAAGATTGTGAAGCGGCATTTATTGCTGTAGGAACACCTCCAGATGAAGATGGTAGTGCTGATTTAAAATATGTGTTAGGAGTTGCGTCAGATATAGGTAAATACATGCAGGATTATTTAGTGGTGGTGACTAAAAGCACTGTTCCTGTTGGCACAGCTAAAAAAGTAAAAATTGCAGTTTCTGAAGCTTTAAAACAAAGAAATTCTGATTTAACCTTTGATGTGGCTAGTAATCCTGAGTTCTTAAAAGAAGGTGCGGCTATAGACGATTTCATGAAGCCAGATAGAATTGTAATAGGAGTAGAAAGTGAGAAATCTCAAGAGGTGATGAACAGGTTATACAAACCATTTTTATTGAATGGGCATCCTTGTATTTTTATGGACATTCCAAGTGCTGAGATGACAAAATATGCTGCAAATAGCATGTTAGCCACAAAAATCAGTTTCATGAATGACATAGCAAATTTATGCGAAATAATGGGTGCGGATGTCAACATGGTTCGCAAAGGGATTGGAAGTGATAGCAGAATTGGACATAAGTTCATTTATCCGGGAATAGGATATGGAGGTAGTTGTTTTCCTAAAGATGTGAAAGCATTGATAAAAACTGCTGATGAAAATGGTTACAACATGCAAGTGTTAAAAGCAGTGGAAGGGGTAAATGACAATCAAAAACACAGACTGTTCTCTAAGTTGAAAAATCATTTTGGAGACTTGAATGGCAAACAGTTTACCCTTTGGGGATTGTCTTTCAAACCCAAAACTGATGACATGAGAGAGGCTCCAAGTTTGGTGTTGATTGAACAGTTGTTGAATGCTGGAGCAAGTGTAATAGCCTATGATCCAGTAGCAATGCACGAAGCACAAAGAATACTTGGTGATAAAATAACATACTCCAACGAACAATACGATGCTTTGACCAATTCAGACGCCTTAGTTATTGTGACAGAATGGGCCGAATTTCGTTCACCTGACTTTGATGTGATATCAGATAAGTTAAAAAACAAAGTAGTATTTGATGGCAGAAATATATATGAACCTGAAGAAATGAAATCATTGGGTTATCATTACGAGTGTATAGGAAGGGAAATTGTAAAATAAAAATGGCAAATAAAAGGGTATTAATAACAGGGGCAGCAGGTTTTTTAGGTTCACATCTTTGCGATAGATTTATAAAAGAAAATGACCATGTCATAGCCATGGACAACCTTATAACTGGGGATTTAAGAAACATAGAGCATTTATTTAAATTGCCTAATTTTGAATTTTATCACCACGATGTTTCCAAGTTTGTTCACGTGCCTGGTCATATAGATTATATTTTGCACTTTGCATCACCAGCAAGTCCTATTGATTATTTAAAAATTCCTATTCAAACTCTAAAAGTAGGTTCATTAGGTATTCATAATTTATTAGGATTAGCTCGAGTTAAAAAATCAAGACTATTAATTGCATCTACTAGCGAAGTATATGGTGATCCCATGGTACACCCTCAAAATGAAGATTACTGGGGTAATGTTAATCCTGTTGGTCCAAGAGGAGTGTATGATGAAGCCAAAAGGTTTCAAGAAGCAATGACCATGGCTTACCATACTTATCACGGTTTGGAAACCAGAATTGTAAGGATATTCAATACTTATGGCCCCAGAATGCGTCTGAATGATGGCAGAGTATTGCCTGCATTTATTGGACAAGCTTTAAGAGGAGAGGATTTGACAGCATTTGGAGATGGTTCACAAACCCGTTCATTTTGTTATGTAGATGATTTAATTGAAGGTATATACAGGCTTTTGTTAAGCGATTGCTCAGACCCTGTAAACATTGGCAATCCTGATGAAATTACAATCAAAGAATTTGCAGAAGAGATTATTAAACTAACAGGAACTCAACAAAAAATTGTATTTAAGCCATTGCCAACAGACGATCCTAAACAAAGACAGCCAGATATAACTAAAGCTAAAGCATTATTGGGTTGGGAGCCAAAGGTAAACAGAGCAGATGGCTTAAAAATTACTTATGAATATTTTAAAAATCTTCCTAAAGATAGGTGGTTTGAATCTCCACATGGCAGAGATTTTGATAAAAAGTAATTTAAAGCTAAAGGGCTAGTTGATTTAAAATTTCAACTATTCTTTCAGTGCTTTTTCCATCCCACAATGGCGGAATTTCACCTTTTTTAAAGCTTCCATTCATGATTTGCTCAATGTATGTATTGACATCCTGAATGTTGTATGGCACTAATACATTGCTACCCAATGTTACCGTAATCGGTCTCTCGGTATTGTTTCTTAAAGTTAAGCAAGGAATCTGTCTATAAGTTGTTTCTTCTTGTATTCCACCACTGTCAGTTACCACAAATTTGCAATCAGAGGTTAGTTTTTGAAAAGAAAAGTAATCTAAAGGCTCACTAAAAATTAAATTGTCTAGATTTTCAATTTCTTGCCACAATCCAAAGTTTTTTAGTTTGGACACTGTTCGAGGGTGAATTGGAAATACTAATTTTAACTTAGAAGTGATGGATTTAATGATTTCAATAAGTGTTATTAAACCGTCTTTTTCATCTACATTGCTAGGTCTGTGCATGGTCATTAATACAAATTCTTTAGTAGATAAGTTGTATGTATTTAATATATCACTTGCTTGGGTTTGATTCTCAAATTCAACAAGGCTGTCTATCATGGTGTTGCCAACAAAAAATACTTTATCATTTGCAATGCCTTCTTTTCTTAATTCATCCAAGCCACTTTGTTCAGTTACAAAATAATAATCCACTATTTCATCGGTAAGTAATCTGTTGATTTCTTCAGGCATGCTTCTGTCAAAACTTCTTAAGCCACTTTCCAAGTGAGCAGATTTAATTCCCATTTTATTGGCTGTAAGTGCTGCGGCAAAAGTTGAATTTACATCGCCTACTACCATGATTAAATCAGGTTGGTACTCCAATGCTACTTTTTCTAAGCCAAGCATCACATTTGCCATTTGAGTATTGGGAGTGCCCTGCCCGATATTCAACATAAAGTCAGGTTGAAGCTCAAATTGTTCAAAAAATATCTTAGACATTTTTTCATCAAAATGTTGTCCTGTATGAACAAATTTAATTTCAATTTGAGGGTAATTTTTTGCTACTTGTTTAAATCGGGTAACTTTGATGAAATTAGGCCTTGTGCCTACCACTATCAGTATTTTTTTTAATTTAGACATTGAGTGCGCGAATTTATAATAAAACTAACGGATTATTGATTATAGAAATAAAAATTTGCTAAAAGGAAATAAAAGTACTTAAATTTGTGGCTGTTTTGGGGTGCTTCATGTTTTGTAATAAAACATAGCTGAGAAATACCCATAGTACTTAGACAAGCGTAATAGCTGCGATAAGGAAAACATGTTATAGTATTCTGTTTTGTCATCACAACAGAAGTGTCATCCAAAACAATTTTTAATTAATTTGAAATGACACAATTTAAATACATATTAAGCACTCTATTTTTTCTAGTATCTAATGCAATATTAGGTTCGTCCATTTATCAAGTACAATTTTTAGTAGTAGATGAGGAGGAGAAAGGCATAAAAAATGCAGAAATCGTTATTAATAATCTGAATAAATTCAGTGATAGCCTTGGAATAGTTAGTTTTGGTTTTGATAAACCTGGAGTATATAAATACTGCATTAACAGGACTGGTTATAAATCTGTAAATGGAGAGTTTAAATTAATAAAACAAAATCATTCCATTAAAGTTGTTTTGGAAAATGTTCTATTAGAAAAAACCGCTTATGTAATTAGAACAGTAAGAGTAAAGCAATTTGCACCATTTCAACAAGTAACTATTAACAAAGCCGAAATAGAAAAACAAAATTATGGTCAAGATATTCCAATGTTGTTGCAATATTTGCCATCCGTTGTATCTACAAGCGATGCTGGGAATGGAGTGGGATATACAGGATTAAGAATAAGGGGCAGTGATGCTACAAGAATCAATGTTACGGTAAATGGTATTCCTATCAATGATGCCGAAAGTCATGGTGTTTACTGGGTGAATATGCCAGATTTAGCCTCTGCATCACAATCAATTCAAATTCAAAAAGGTATTGGTTCTTCCACAAATGGATATGGAGCTTTTGGAGGGGCTATCAGTGTTTTAAACACCGTCATAGATACAGGATGTAATTTAAGATTAAATCAAAGTTTTGGTTCGTTTAATACCTTTAAATCTACTGTGATATTCAATGCCAAAACAAATCAAGGATTACAAGTAGGTGGAAGGATTTCAAAAATTAAAAGTGATGGTTACATGGACAGAGCTTTTAGTGATTTAGGTTCATTTCAAGCTAATGTTAATTATTCAAAAGGCAATTCATTGTTGCAATTTGTAGCTTTTGGAGGTAAAGAAATAACCTTTCAATCGTGGTATGGTGTTCCTCAAAGTAGGGTAGAGGGCAATCAACAAGAAATGTTAAACTTTGCTAGTCGTAATTATTTAACAGATAAACAAAAAGACAATTTATTAAACAGTGGTAGAACATACAACTTTTATGAATACCGCAATCAAACTGATAATTACAAACAAAACCACTACCAATTGCATTGGTTTCAAAAATTTAAAAATGGATGGGATTTGAAAAATTCAATTTTTATGACTACTGGTCAAGGGTATTTTGAAGAGTTTAAAGAAGATCAAAAATTAAACAATTACAAATTAAATCCTATAATCGTTGTTAATGATACTGTTAAGAACGTGAATTTGGTAAGACAGAGGTGGTTAGATAATCGATTTTTTGGGTGGTTTTCTACCTTGTTTTATCAGTTTAAAAATTCAAGGTTTGAGTTTAATAACGGTTTGACTCAGTACAATGGAGAACATTTTGGATTAGTCAATTGGATGAACTATTCTAATTTTTTTCCAAACAATCATTCATATTATTTTAGTGAAAGCAGAAAAAAGGAGTGGAATAGCCATCTAAAATATCAAACCATTTACCGTTCAAAACTCATGGTAGTAGCAGAACTGCAAAACAGAATGATTAATTATACATCCAAAGGTGATGACAATGATTTAACTTTGATTAATATCAATCAAAAATTTCATTTTGTAAATCCCAAATTGGGAGTTTTATATTATCCAATTTATAATTGGTCGTATTTTGTAAACATTAGTCAAACAAGCAGAGAGCCAGTAAGGACAGATTTTATTGACAATAAATTCAACGAAATTCCTAAACCCGAGGAGATGATTGATTTAGAAGCTGGATTCAATGGAATGTTAAAAAAATGGAAAATTTTGTTTAACTTTTATAGAATGCAATATAAAAATCAATTGATTTTAACAGGGGAACTAAATGATGTTGGAAATGCGCTTAGGCGAAATGTAAACAAGAGTTACAGAACTGGAATTGAGTTAAATGTTATTAAACAAATGTTGAATAATCGTTTAAAAATTGATTTTAATGCCTGCCTTTCACAAAATAAAATGTTTAATTTTTACGACTATGTGTACAATTATGACGACAATACTTATCAGTCACAATTAGTTGATAATACAGCTTTGCCAATGTCGCCTAATGTAATGACTGGAATAGGTTTGGAGTATGTTTTGAGAAAGAATCATTTGCTTTTATTGAATTTTAAATACGTTGGGGTTCAATATTTAGACAATTTGTCTTCAGAACAATCTAAAATCAATCCTTTTGTGATAAGTCAAATGGGGTATAAATACTCAACAAAATTAAGGGGTTTAAAACAACTTGATTTAAATTTTGGAATTAATAATTTATTGAATCAAATGTATGTAAATAATGGATATAACTTCAAGTACATATCAGGAGGGTCCAAAATAGTGGAGAATTTTTATTATCCTCAAGCACCTTTAAATTGGTTTTTAGGGCTTGATTTAAGATTTTAATTTAGTATCAAAAATCGAGCCAATTTGTTTAGTTTTTTATTTATTTTATTTAATCTTCACAAAGTTAGATATTTTCTTTTTGTT
>CAYVDH010000159.1:0-8323 GCA_964450355.1 uncultured Flavobacteriaceae bacterium | reverse complement strand
TTTCTATTTGAAAAAGAATGGATTTGTTTTTATAGTTTTATGAATCAAGAATCAAAACATACACTTAAATTAATTATTTATCCAATTATCACATTCATTTTATGTATATTAAATGCAGTTTATCACGAATTTACTGATTGGCAAATTGCAAATTTATTGTATCCTAACATTAATTTATACGACACAAATAGTTACAATGATTATTCACAATTGACATTGCATTCACTGTATTTTAGTTATAAATTACTTAATAAATTAGCCCCTTTATATTTTTTTATAATTTTCTTTGGTTCTGGAATTCTAACTATGTATTTTTTTCATTTATATTTTTCAAAAATCAAAATTCCTTTATGGTTAAAAATGATGATGATTATCATCTGGATAATCAAAATTCCAATCCCTATTAATTTAAGTGCTTTACATGCTACTGCTGCCGGGCTGTTTGTTTGGTAGTTGGATGTTTGATTAATTCTTTATAAACATTGCCATTAAATGGTCTAAGGTTTCGAGTTTTTTCTCGGACATGTGCACATGCATTACCAAAGGATTTTCTGTAAAATCGATGGTTTTAATGTCTTTTTTATTTAAATAATATTTCTGTCCGTTCTTTGAAATAACTATCAACCCAATCAGAGTTTCAGGTTGAAATACGATGTTATTGCTTTCGTATTTAAAATAAGTGTTGGCATTTTCATCAAAAACGTAAATATTTGCTACGTCAATACTATTCATGCTGTCAGATAAAAAATCAACATGATAAACTTTAGCTTGCACTGTTTCATATTGGACATCACAATTATACAATCCAGTTGACACCAATTCAATTCTTCTTCTTGAATTTACTGGTTTCATCCAAGATACCATTTGATTAACAAAGCTATCATTTTGCAAATTTATTTTTTCTCTTTTTTTGATGTTATTTTGTTGCCTTCTCATGTCCAGTTGAATTTGATAATTAAATGCTTTTTCGCGCTTTTCAAGTTTTTTACTGTATTTCAGCATGGTTTTGTAGAAACTTCTTTTATAATTATTTTGTCTGCGTTTATTCAACACATCGTCATCGTATAATTTAAATTGAATTTGCACAAATTCTTCTTTTTCTTTTAAAATCAATGTGCAATAATCGCTTCCTTTATCATATTCTACCCTTACATCCGAATATATTTTATTTTTAATGTATTTGTTTTTAAAATCCACCCTTTTATCAAACTCATCGTGGTATAATTTAATGCCATCAAACACACTTAATTCAGGAAAATAATTCAATTGTTTTAATTTGTATAGATTAAATACTAAAGATTTATTTGTATCATTTTTCTCACGATACACAAAGTGAAATTTAAACAAATTTTTATTTTTTCTAATCATTTTACTTTCATCAGAGGACGAATACCAAACTCTTTTGTTGTTTGAAGGTTGATTAAAATAAGCGCTGTATTTTATTCTGTTATCAGGATTGTATTTATTCCTTAAATTGTAATATTCAAAACTTTCATATCTATCATTAAAACGTGTAGTATCAAAATTATAAATGACAGGTTGAGTTACATAATTATAAATTGTATTCTCAATGGATTTTTTATTTTTAATGACAGTATCCTTTCCTATTGGATTAGTATTGAGTTTCATGTTTTTGTTTTGCCATAACATACTTGTTTTGTCAAATTCATAAAAATTGTAATCTTTCCCATCATCAATTGAGGCGAAATCTATTTGTACTTTTTTGCTAGGATTAATTTTTAGTTCGTTACTGTCATTGTATGCTCTAAATTCAAACATGCCTGCACTTGTCAATGTACTTTCTTTTCCTTTTTCATTTACTTTCATTGGAATGCCACTACTAAAAATACGCAAAGGATCTGTCATTTCTCTATAAACTATATTGATTGAACTATCCATTATTATACCATTAGTATCAACAAATGCATTAGCAGGTATTATTAAATTAGTTCCAGATTCTAATTGAAGAATGGTGTCTTTTTTACTTCTAATTCTAAATCTTTTTTCATTGGTTTTTATTTCTGGAATTGGTTTTTCAAAAAAGGCAGAATTTTTAGAATAAAAATAATTATTTAATAGTTGGTTGTTGATTATGCTGTCTTGAGGTTTATTCACTGTTTTAGGTTTATAAAATTGATTAATACCAATGTTTAACCAGTAACTTAATTCAGAAAACTCTTCGGAATTACATGTGGGTTTTAAATTGTAATAATTAAGTTTAAGGTTTGCATTCATTGTGTATGCATGACTTTCATTCTCCTCTATTTGAAAATAATTGAATGAACTGTCATTTTTTAATTCATTATTAATTTTTATCACATTAATTTCTTTCCATTTAATCAATGAATTAAGTGAAAAATCTTGATTGGGTAAAACACTAAAACATATAGTTTCAAGATGAATGAGCTTACTTAATTGACTATTTAATGAATTATTTATTGCAAGCCGATGGGTATCTATTAACTCTATATTTTTGAGTTGTTTTAATTCATTCAACACATCGATAGATATTATTTCTTTATTGTTAATCCATGAAAAGGAATTCAACTGATTTAGCGTTCTTTTAGCATTTATTAGTTCTATTTGATTGAAACTAGATGAGTTTATAATTTTAAGTAATCTTATGTTCTTGAAATGTATTTGCGAAAACAATTTTACTGTATTTTGATTCAGTGAAATATGCAGTTCTTCAATGTTTTTATTTTTAGAGATATTCACCAGCAAATTGTGTAAGTAATTGGAATCGTATGTGTTTAATATGACAATTTTGTTGATGTTAGGGCTGTTCTGCCAAAACTTTACAACTTTCTTTTCGTTTTTATGAAACTGATCAAAAATAATTTCATCAGTTATGTCAATTTCATTAAAATTAAATGATGAAATGAGTTGACTTTGGGCATTCAATTGAGTGACAAAACAAAAGATTAATGTTAAAAATCCGATTTTCATACACTTATATAACGAAAATACTAAATTTTCATTACATTGTTGTTATATTCTATTACTTTTATCTAAAAAATAAGCTGGCAACAAAGATTGCAGCTATTACACAGATTAAATCCACTAATAACATAATACTTAAGGTGTATCTAGTATTTTTAATTTTAATTGCCCCAAAGTACACAGCAATGACATAAAATGTGGTTTCAGCACTACATTGGAATATACAACTTAATTGCCCTTGAAATGAATCAGCTCCAAAATTTCTCATTGCATCTATCATAAAACCTCTAGAACCACCTGAACTAAATGGACGAAGTAAGGCTACTGGCAAGGCATCTGTAATGTGTTTTCCAACGCCAAAATAACCAAACAAACTAGATATTCCATTGGAAATCATTTCAAATAAGCCACTGTTTCTAAAAATAGAAATGGCAGCTAACATACCCAAAACATAGGGAAAAATTGTCACACCAGTTTGAACACCACTGCTGGCGCCAGAAACAAAAGAACTAAAAATATTGGATTCTTTAAGCGTAAAATTCTTTTCTTTTACAAAAGCATAGATTACTGTTATCAAAATAATTAACAGTAAAATAATGGTTGATAAATTACCAGTGAAATGATTTTTTTCTATTAAATCTAAATGATTAATATAGAGTAATAACCCAATAATACCGGCAATAACAGAAAATAAAGACACGATTAACAAGGAACTTTTGAAATTAATTTTCTGTTTAATACCAACTATAATTAATGCTGCAATAGTTCCAATGAAAGAGGTAATGATACATGGCAACATGACATCGGCAGGATTGCTTGCATTTTGAGCCGCCCTATATCCTATAATTGAGGTAGGAATTAATGTCAGACCTGCAGCATGCAAACACATAAACATAATTTGTGCATCACTGGCTTTGTCTTTATCTTGATTTAATTCTTGCAAACTTTGCATTGCTTTTAATCCAAAAGGAGTTGCTGCTGAATCCAATCCTAAAAAATTAGCTGCAAAATTGAGGGTCATGTAGGAAATAGATTCGTGATTTTTTGGCAAACTTGGGAATATTTTAACAAACAATGGACTGCTAAATTTGGCTAATTTTTCAGTAGCGCCTGAATCAATTAATAATTGTAAAATTCCACAGAAAAAGGCCAAATAGGCCATTAATGGCAAGATAATGTCAAAAATACTGTTTTTACAGGTAGGTAATAATCCATCAGATTTTTGAACACCATAATACACTTTAACAATGGCATTTCCTATTTTATATAGGGTGTCTTTTTGACTATCTGAATTTTTAAATTTAACAAATTGATTGCCATTTTTAAAAAGACTATCTTGGATATAAAATGGCAATTCATGTAAATATTGTTCACCTAAATATTCAGATTTATTTATAGTTCCATAATTTATCTTAACAGCAGTTTTACTAAGTTCATATAAGGTATCTAATTTACTTTTTTTATTAGCTATTAATGCCGATTTATTGTTATTTTTTAAAAGACTACTTTGAATATATAGAGGCAATTTATTGAGGTAATGTTCAGAGATTAATATTTTATCGTCTTTTTTACCATTGATCATATTGTCTAATGAATAATGATTTTTAAGAATCAAATCCATGAAAATGAACAAGATTGAAAAGACAAAAATTGCAACCCAAAATCTACTTAATGCCATATTATAATATTAGCAAATGTATAACTAAAAAAGGAAAACATTGATAAATAATTGTACATTCGTATTTAGAAAATAAATATTAACATGGGCCTAATTACATTGAAAACTTTTTATCATTCTTTTGAAGCTCATATACTTAAAACTAAACTAGAAAACGAAGGTATAGCCTGTTGTATATTTGATGAAACAATGATGGGACTATACCCAATTTTTAGTTCACCTATAGGAGGTATAAAATTAAAAATCAACGAACAAGATTTAAACAAAGTGACAGTTTTGATGGAACAATGGGAAAGTGAGGATTAAGACATAAATTAAGCTCACTATTTTTCTCAAAACAAATATCTACCTTCGTGCTACTTTTTTATTATGTCTGAAGAATTATTAGAAACAATCCGTGATTTATCTGTTCACCATGTTGGCAATAAAAACAATGGAGATGATTTATTTATTTCAAAAAACAAAGTTGAAATTGATGATGAAAAATTGCATGATTTACTGTTAAATTATTTTTTGAGCCCATTTAGTCAACCAGAGTTTTATCATTTTACCTTTTCAAATTTGGACTTTAAAATGAATCCCTTATACATTTATTCAACCCAATTATTTGAAGGCATCAACGATTTTCACTTTAATAGCATCAATATAGCAAAGCATTTATACGAAGTATCTAACCATCCATTAATCAAAGCAGGTGATTTATTTGTTGTTTATTTTTCAAATGTTTTTATTGACAAAGAAACAACAGATGCCATAGGTATTTTTAAATCAGAAAACAGGCAAGCATTCATTAAAATAAATCAATCAAAATCAACTTATAATTTGCATTATGAAGATGGTATTAACATCGATAAATTAGACAAAGGCTGTTTAATACTCAATACTGAAAAAGAAGCTGGTTATAAAATTTGTGTTATTGACAAATCAAATAAATCGGGTGAGGCTAGGTTTTGGGTTGATCAATTTTTAATGTTAAGAACCCGAGAAGACAATTACCATCAAACTAAAGATTTTTTAGACTTAACCAAAAATTTTGTCACTAAACAACTGAAAGAAGAATTTGAAGTAGAAAAAACAGATCAAATAGACCTTTTGAACCGCTCCATTGAATACTTTAAAAACCACGACAATTTTGAAAAAGATGAATTTGAAAGAGAAGTATTTCAACAACCTGAAATCATTCAATCTTTTCGTAAGTATGACGAAGAATACCGCAAAGACAATGACATTTTATTGTCAGATGAATTTGAAATAAATAATTCAGTAGTGAAAAAGCAATCAAAAGTATTTAAAAGCATATTAAAATTAGATAAAAATTTCCATATTTACATTCATGGAAATAAAGATTTGATAGAAAAAGGGACAGACCCTGATGGAAGAAAGTATTACAAAATATATTACCACAATGAGAATTGATGTTTTTTAATCCATTTCCCATTTAATCAATCAAATTCACCACTCTTCTATTTTATTATTCCAATTAATCAATCTTAAATTTTGAAATCTAATTCTGTTGCATTATTGTGGTGTAATTGGGTAAAATTGTTAAAATATTAGTATTAGATGATGAAGAAGATAGCAGAGAATTACTTGGAATTTTAATTTCCAAGTACTTTGAATTTCCTCATCAAGTTATTTTTTCTAAAAGTTACTCAGAGGCTTATTTAACGTTGAAAAATGACAGTTTTGATGTTGTTTTCTCTGATAGCAAGTTACCAAATAACAGTGAAAATAAAATATTAGACCTAATAACGAATATAAAAACACAAATCATCATTAGCTCTGCCTTGGGTATTGAATCCTTTAAAAACAAAAATAAAAGACCAATGTATTTTTTACAAAAACCAATAGATATAGATGACTTTAGAATCATAAGTCAATTGGTGGTTAAGAATTTACAAGCACATGAAAACTCTTTAATCATATAACATTTGATAAAACTAAAAAAAATATCAACCTTAATACTTTTCTTTTTGAATTTATTTATCATAAAATCTCAAGATTTAAATGATTTAAAAAACACAAAACCTATTACATTAAGTGGCGGTATCAATGTTCAAACTGGATTTTACGGAATGAAAGGCGCAAATGCAAGACAACCAGGATTTACATACATACTTAATGGTTCACCTACTCTCAATGTCTATGGAGTTAGTTTACCATTCTCATTTACTTTTAGTAATTTTCAAAGAGATTTCCGTCAGCCATTTAATCAATTCGGTTTAAGTCCTACATACAAATGGGTAACAGTTCATGCTGGATATCGCAATATAAGCTATTCACAATTTGGCATGGCTGGTTACACTTTACTTGGTGGAGGAATAGAACTAAAACCAAAAAAATTTAAATTTTCTGTTTTGTATGGACGGTCACAAAAAGCAATTCAAGACGATACAGCCAAAAAAATTGAAAGCAATTTGAATGGTATCAATTATCCAGCTTACAAAAGAATGTTAACTTCAGTAAATTTTGGCTATGGAACAGCAGATAATTATATCGATTTAAACTTTTTAAAAGGTAAAGACGATAGTTCAAGTCTTCTTTTCAGACCAATTACTCAACAAATAAATCCTTCAAAAAATCAAGTGTATAGTGCAAAAACTCAATTGAGTTTTTTTAAGAAAAAATTAATTTACCAAGCAGAAGGAGCAATAAGCGCATTTACGCGTGATTTGGGTTTTGAAACCATAGATGCAGGTAACAATTTAGTCAATAAATTAGTGAAAGCAAATATTTCAACACAATTGTACAGTGCAATTGAAACTCAATTAAACTACAATGTAAGTACTTATGGAGTAGGGATTAAATACAGAAAAGTAGCCCCTGATTACAAAAGTATGGGAGCCTATTTTTTTCAATCTGATTTTGAACAATTGTTATTGAATGGAAAATTAAATGCATTTAAATCCAAATTGAGATTAAATGGCAGTTATGGTCAGCAGAAAGACAATTTACAAAAAAAGAAATTTGCTACTACCATACGCAATGTTTACAATGCCACCATATCATTAGCTCCAAATGAAAAATGGGGTATAGATGCTGTGATAAGCAATTATGGGACTAGTCAACGAGCTGGTACAAGAAATTTGAGTGATACTGCGCAAATCAATCAAATAAACAGCGCTTTTACTATCACACCAAGATACACACAAATAAAAGAAAAAACCATTAATAATTTTTTATTGATTGTAGGAAAACAAAGTTTAGATGACAAAAATAAAAACACGGAAATTTACACCAAAGTGGACATGTTATTTGCAAATCTTTTGTGGTCAAAAAGCATGTTAAAAACCAATATCAATTTCAATACAGGATTAAATTATAATCAAAGCGAAACTAGAGCTGGTAAAATTGCATTGTATGGAGTATTAGCTGGAATGTCTAAAAGTTGGAAAAACGGGAAATATACTATGGATTTGAACACCAACATTAATAGTACTAGTTTTAATGATAAACAAAATGGACTCAATGCTAGTTTACAATACAATGCTGGAATGAAAATGGGTAAAAAACACCAATTACAATTATCGTCCAATTATTTAATCAATCAATCTAAAAACCAATCAGCAGGCAGTGATTTTTCCGAGTATTTTGTGAGACTCAATTATGGATTTAGTTTTTAAGTGTAGTTAATGATTGATTAAAATCAATTTTCTAATGACTTTTTTTAAAAATAACTGATTTTATTAAATATGAATATAT
>CAYVDH010000158.1:0-8372 GCA_964450355.1 uncultured Flavobacteriaceae bacterium | reverse complement strand
AAATGGATGATTTTATTCAAATTATTGAAGGTATTTCCGTAAAAGACACCATTGCCAAAAATGCACAATATTTAATTGACAGCGAAAGCTTTATTAAAACCGAATAATGATGAAGACAATAAAAAAAATAAGTTTAGTATCCATACTATTTATGGTAATGATAGCTTGTAATACTAAAGAAAAAGAAGACCATAGCAAACACAATAAGAGTGCAGCAACAACATTTTACACTTGTTCTATGGATCCACAAGTTAAGGAAGACAAACCAGGTAAATGCCCTATTTGCCATATGGAGTTAACCCCGATAAAACAAGATGACACAGAGGCTAACGAAATAAGTTTGAGTAAACAGCAAATACAGCTGGGAAATATCACTACCCAAACCATTTCAGAAACTCAAAGCAGTTTAGAGCAAAATTATACGGGAGTCTTGACCATTAATCAAGAGAAAATCAAAACCATTTCTGCAAGAGCAATGGGACGAATTGAAAAGTTGTATTTCAAAACCGTTGGTGATTATGTGGCTAAAAACCAAGCCGTATATCAATTATATAGTGAAGATATTGCCATTGCCAAACAGGATTATTTCACGGCACACAAACAACTGGCAATGCCTGGCGATTTTGGAAAGAATGCCCGAAATATGCTCAATGCAGCAAAACAAAAACTGTTGTTCTTTGGTCTATCCAATGCCCAAATTGAAAGTTTAAAAACCCTCAAAGATGTTTCTCCATATACAATTTTTCACAGTACAGTCAGTGGAACAATATCGGAAATAAGTACCACAGAAGGCAGTTATGCAATGGAAGGTTCTAGCATCATTAAATTGGCTGATTTAAACAGTCTTTGGTTAGAAACACAGGTCAACGTAAACTATGCTAAAAATCTAAAAATAGGACAAAAAGCCCAAATTACATTTACCGATTTTCCTGACAAAACTATAAATGCACAAGTCTCTTTTATCAATCCGGAAATAAATCCAGATACCCGTCTGCTTTTAATTCGATTGGAAATCCCAAATCCCAATTTGCAACTAAAACCCGGGATGCAAGCTATGGCAAAATTAACACAATCTAATCTGAAAGGATTGTATATCCCTGTTGATGCAGTTATCAGGGAAGAAAACGCTTCCTATATTTGGGTTGAAAAAAGACCGGGAGTATTTGAAAATCTAATGGTCGAAACAGGAATCGAAACCAATGGAATGATAGAAATTAAATCTGAAATAGATAAGTCAAAAAAAGTCGTAATTACTGGAGCTTATGCGATAAATAGTGAGTATAAATTCCGCAAAGGCAGCGACCCAATGGAAGGAATGAAAATGTAATACTTAAAACAAGTAAAAGAAGAAAATACCATAAATTTTACATAGAATTCTAATCTCCTTTTTATGATTATAAATACTTTAAAATACAGAAAATAAATAAATCGGGCAACAGCGATACTGAAGACCGAGCAACAGCGGAACTGAAGACCGAGCAACAGCGGAACTGAAGAATAATTAAATACAATTTATTATGAAAATTCAAAAATTAATTTCGACAAAAACAGTTTCATTACTAACAATGTTTTTAATGGTAATCTCGTTAAGTGCCAATGCACAAACTAAATCAGACTCCACCCCTTCTGAAAAAATTTATATCAATAAAAAGGGTGAAATTCACGATCACGGATGGAATAAATTAGGATTTATTACCAAAGACAATATCGTGAAAAACAACAACGGCAAAACTGTATATTTTATCGATGGAAATGGGAATGTTATTGATTCTAATGGAAATAAAATGGGTAAGGCCCAAAAGAATGGTTCGTACTACAACATTAATGGAGAAAACGTGGTTAACATTGGAAAAACACAGGGAGAAAAATGCGAAATACTGGATGCAAAAGGTCATAATTTAGGTAGCGTACATAAAAATTACAAACTCCACGCGTGTGCCGCCCATTGCTTATTGTTGGAGAAAAAGATGAATGAAGAAAAATCTAAAAATTAATTTTTTAATAAATGGTTCGTTTTAGGACGAACCATTTATTTTATACTATAAAACGACTATCAGTTAATTGTAAGCGAATAAGAAATAAGTTATAACTGTATAAAAATGAACAACCTTACTCAAATAATCCAACAATACAAAACCGATACAGAAAGCGTTTATAACACTTGGTTTGTGGATAATGACCAGCGATTAAAAGCGTTTAGAACAATTCGTCGAGGGGTTTTACAAGTTATAGATGATATAAAAAATAAAACATTCCCTAACGATTTTAAGCATAGCAGCTTAGAATTTGTATTGAATTGTATAGCTGAGCAAAAACAAGTATTTGTTGGTGTATCACATCCTTTTTATTGGAAACCAAAGCTAAGAATTCCTGACATCTATGAAAACCAAGACAATAAAATAGCTTTTGGACAATTTCTCGAAAATTGCCTAAATGCTAAATCAGAAGAACAAGTTATAAAGGAAATTGTAAAATTAGACGAGCTTAAAATAAAAGGACTTGGTCCAGCTGTTGCAAGTATTTTATATTTTTTACATCCCACATGGTTTCCACCATTTAATACAGCCATTATTAATGGATTTAATTTTCTGTTTAAAGACAAAAAGAAACTGGGAAACTGGAGTGAATACTTAAAAATTAGGGAGACACTATTGAAAACAAATTCCAAATTCAAATCTGAATTGTCCAATGATTTAGGGGCAATCGCAGGTTTGTGTTTTGAAATTGGGACACAAAAAATGCTTATAGGAAATGATGATTATTTGAGTGAAGAAGAGCGCCATAAATTCGAGAAAAACATAGTAAAACGCCAAAAAGAAATTATTGAAGAAAAAAAGGAAGATAATTTACATAGTGAAATGCAGTACCATTTACTGAAAATTGGGGCATCATTAGGTTTCGATGTTACTCCTGCCAGTAATGATAAAAGCAAAGCTTTCAATGGACAAAGTTTTTCTTTTATCTCAATAAGTAAATTTCCTGAATTACCCTGTGATAAAGACACGCAAAACACCATAAAACTCATAGATGTATTATGGTTTGAAAAAGGAACTAATAACATAATTGGGGCATTTGAAGTAGAGAAAAGTACGAGTATTTATTCAGGTATTTTACGTCTTTCAGACCTTTATTTTAGTATTTCAGATGGCGATGAGGTATTTTATATAATAATCCCTGATAGTCGCGAAAAAGATGTTATTCAGCAACTCAACAGGCCTGTGATAAAAAAATCCGAAATGAATATA
Organism: uncultured Flavobacteriaceae bacterium; assembly: GCA_964450355.1. Classification (GTDB taxonomy): domain Bacteria; phylum Bacteroidota; class Bacteroidia; order NS11-12g; family UBA955; genus CAYVDH01. The sequence goes on along the minus strand of CAYVDH010000158.1, from coordinate 5,127 downwards.
AAGTACATTCTTTTTTCAGAATTAAGAGCCAATTGTGATGCGATTTGCAAATTTGGTACAGATCATTCGATCATGGATAAAATAGCAAAAACAATTTAATAACTCAATGATGAAGCTACACATTAAAAATATGGTATGCAGCCGCTGCAAGATAGTAGTAAAATCTGTATTTGAAAATATGGGCATCAATCCTGTTTCAGTTGATTTAGGTGAAGTTGAATTGAAAAATGACATTCAGGAAATCCAAAAAAACGAATTATTAAAAAAGCTTCATGCTGTAGGCTTTGATTTGATTGATGATAGGAAAAGCAAAACTATCGATAAGATTAAAACATTGATTATTGATTTGGTTCAAAATAAAAACAATCATTTAAAAACAAATCTATCCGAGTTTCTATTCCAAGAGCTACACCAAGACTATAATACCTTGAGCAACCTCTTTTCCGAAGTAGAAAACACAACAATTGAAAAATACTTCATTAATCTGAAAATTGAGAAAGTAAAAGAGTTGATCATCTATGATGAATTATCCCTAAGCCAAATAGCTTACTCTTTAAACTATAGTAGCGTTTCACATTTAAGTAATCAATTCAAAAAAGTAACCGGCTTTTCACCAACACACTTTAAGAATATAAAAACCATTAAACGAAAGCAAATCGAAGACTTATAAATCTTGCAAATCAAACCCAAAATTTTGCAAATACAAAAAGCAGTTATGATAGAAATTTGTATTAAAATAATATAAAAAATGATACATACTTACAGCATTACCGGAATGACTTGCGATGGTTGTCGCTCTAAAGTCGAGAAAGCATTGAATACTATTGATGGTATTGAAGCAAAAGTTTCATTAAGCCCACCAGTGGCCATAATTACTATGGACAAACACATTCCAACATCAAAGTTGCAGGAAGCACTGACGACTGTTGGAAAATACACCATAGAAATGAGCAATGATAAAACTACAGAAGATACTACAACTAATGAATCCGCTGCAAAGTCATGTTGTTCTACTCATGAGCATAATTATAAAAAAGAGGCTGTTATACCAACCAACGCCGCTGGTAAATATTATTGCCCAATGCATTGCGAAGGCGAAAAAGTCTATGACAAAGCGGGCGATTGTCCTGTGTGTGGAATGGATCTAGTCAAAGCACCTGAACTAACCGTAAACAAGACACTATATACTTGTCCAATGCATCCCGAAGTAATTAGTGAAACTCCGGGTTCCTGTCCTATATGCGGTATGGATTTAGTACCAATGGAACCAAGCGAAAGCGAAGACCAAAGGACTTATAAAGATTTGGTTAAGAAAATGAAAATAGCAGTTGTGTTTACAGTTCCCATTTTCGCCATTGCCATGATTGAAATGGCACACAATAATCCTTTATTGCAACTAATGGATGCGGACAAATGGAACTGGGTACAGCTTATTTTATCTCTTCCTGTTGTTTTTTATGCCTGTTGGGTATTTTTTGTCCGCGCCTGGAAATCAATTATTACTTGGAATCTGAATATGTTCACACTCATCGGAATTGGAACGGGAGTGGCATTTTTATTTAGTTTAGTCGGAATGTTTTTTCCGGATATTTTTCCAAGTGAATTCAAAACAGAACACGGAACTGTATTATTATACTTTGAAGCAACAACAGTTATTCTGACTTTAGTTTTGTTAGGACAATTACTCGAAGCAAGGGCACACAGCCAAACCAGCGGAGCTATCAAAGAATTATTAAAACTTGCGCCAACTGAAGCTACTTTGGTTATTGATGGCGGTGATAAAGTAATATCAATCCACGACATCAAAAAAGGCGATTTATTGAGAGTAAAACCCGGAGATAAAATTCCTGTTGACGGTAAAATAACCGATGGGGAAAGCAGTATAGATGAAGCCATGATTACTGGTGAGCCAATACCGGTTGATAAAAAGAAAGGCGATAACGTAATTTCCGGAACAATAAACGGAAACAAATCATTTGTGATGATAGCCGAAAAAGTAGGTTCCGAAACCTTGCTATCTCAAATCGTGCAAATGGTAAATGATGCCAGTCGTTCACGAGCTCCAATTCAGAAATTAGCAGATAGTATCTCCAAGTACTTTGTGCCAATTGTGGTCATTATATCGGCAATAACCTTTTTTGTTTGGGCAAAATTTGGTCCCGAACCAGCATTGGTGTATGGCTTTATAAATGCTATTGCTGTATTAATTATAGCCTGTCCTTGTGCTCTGGGTCTGGCAACTCCCATGTCAGTAATGGTTGGTGTTGGCAAAGGAGCACAATCAGGCGTTTTGATAAAGAATGCTGAGGCTTTAGAGAACATGAATAAGGTTAATGTTTTAATTACCGATAAAACAGGAACCATCACCGAAGGAAAACCATCTGTCGAAAAAATTTATGCATCCAATAACAACGATAGTGACTTATTGCAAAGCATTGCTTCCTTAAACCAATATAGTGAACATCCATTGGCACAAGCTGTGGTAATTTATGCCAAAACAAAATCCATTTCTTTAATCGAAGTAAAAGATTTTGAAGCCGTTGCCGGAAAAGGAGTTACAGGAACAGTTGCTGGTAAAAAAGTAGCATTAGGTAATAAAAAACTAATGGAACAAGTTAAAGCAACAGTTTCTGACGATTTAGAGAACAAAATCATTATTGAACAAAAATTAGGAAAAACAGTCTCTTACATTGCCGTTGATAACATAGCTGTTGGTTTTGTATCTATAACAGATGCTATTAAAACTTCTAGCAAAGAAGCCATAAAAGAATTAATGAGCCAGGGTGTCGAAGTAATCATGATGACTGGTGACAATGTCAATACAGCCAAAGCAGTTGCAGATGAATTGGGATTAGCTTCATACAAAGCAGGATGCTTACCCGAAGATAAACTCAAAGAGATTAAAAGATTACAAGCTGAAGGCAAAATTGTGGCCATGGCAGGTGATGGCATTAATGATGCTCCGGCATTGGCACAAGCCAACATAGGAATTGCTATGGGAACAGGAACAGATGTAGCTATCGAGAGTGCCAAAATAACTTTAGTCAAAGGGGATTTACAGGGCATCGTAAAAGCTAAGAATTTAAGCCATGCTGTTATGAGAAATATTAAGCAAAATCTGTTTTTTGCTTTCTTCTACAACGCATTAGGCGTACCAGTCGCTGCCGGGGTCTTATATCCATTTTTTGGAATTTTATTATCTCCTATGATTGCGGCTTTGGCAATGTCATTTAGTTCAGTATCCGTAATTGTAAATGCGTTACGACTAAGAAATTTAAAACTTTAAACTTATAAAATGAAAAAAACAATCTTAACAGGCTTAATTATTTTGCAATCCTTATTACTATCTGCACAAAGCAAAGTCCAGATAAGAGTTACTTCCGCCAGTCCTTCAGCTGCTTTTGAGCAAGAAGTAGGTAGCGCAAAAATCAAAGTAACATATAGCAGACCGTTAGTCAGAGGACGGAAAATATTTGGGGAGTTAGTACCGTTTGATAAACTCTGGCGAACTGGTGCAAGTGATTGTACCGTAATAACCACTTCCGAAGATATTGCATTTGGCAACAATGTATTAAAAGCAGGTAGTTATTCAATATTCACAATTCCTTCAGGCAATGAGTGGACTATTATCATCAACACAGACACCACTTTACATGGCGAGACTGGTTATGATGAAAAAAAGGATGTGATGCGCTTTAAAGTTCCTGTCGAAAAGAGCGCTAACTTCTATGAAACATTTACAATTGAATTAAATGACATCAATAGCAAAGGAGAAGCATTTCTAAAAATATTTTGGGAAAACACTATGGTCAAAATACCAATTAAAAGTAAAGAAGACGATACAATAGTAGCATTGATAGACCAACATATTATTAAAGGAAAAACTCAGGATGCTACTTTATTATTTCAGGCTGCTAATTATTATTACAGTACCAATAGAGATTTTAAACGAGCGATTGAATGGCTTTTAGAAGCAGAAAAATTAAAACCTGAAAATTTCTATTATCCAAATCTAACGCAAAAAATAGCATCCGAATTAAAGGATTATACCACTGCAATCGCAGCAGCAAAAAGAGCAATTACATTAGCCGATAAAGAGAAAATGAAAAAAAACATTGAAATATTGAATGATAAAATTATTGATTGGGAATTGCTGTTAAAAAAATAATATTTTAAAATCAAAATTAAAAAAAACACCTTTAAAATGGATATACAAAACATTCTTTCAAAAAAGATATTGCCGATAGTAGTACTGCTTTTGGCTACACAAACGCTATTTTCTCAAAACATCGTTCGCTACGATTTATACGTTCGAGATACTATTGTAAATTATTCCGGAAAAGAAAAAAGAGCCATTGCTGTTAATGGTCAAATTCCTATGCCTACGTTGACATTTACTGAAGGAGACATTGCTGAAGTTTATGTACACAACGAATTAAATGAGGACACTTCTTTACATTGGCACGGACTATTTTTGCCTAATAAAGAAGATGGTGTACCTAATTTAACACAAATGCCAATCAAACCTGGTACTACTCATAAATACACTTTTCCAATCATACAAAACGGAACACATTGGTATCATAGTCATTCTGGCTTACAGGAACAAATCGGGATGTATGGTATGTTCATAATGAATAAAAAAGAAAATGATAAAACATTCCGAAAAGGAATCGACGATATACCAACCGTTCCAGTAATCTTAAGTGAATGGACGGATTTAAAACCAGAAAACGTTCACAGAATGTTACACAATGCTTCCGACTGGTTTGCTATAAAAAAAGGTTCTACCCAAAGTTATGCAGAAGCCATCAAACAAGGTCACTTCAAAACAAAAATTGGTAACGAATGGAAACGAATGAACGCTATGGATGTGAGTGATGTGTACTATGAAAAGTTTCTCATTAATGGTAAAAATGAAAGTCAGTTAACCCAATTTAAAGGTGGAGATAAAGTACGACTTCGCATTGCAAACGGTGTTGCGTCCTCTTATTTTTGGCTAACGTATGCCGGTGGAAAAATTACTGTAGTTGCCAGTGATGGTAACGTTGTAGAGCCTGTGGAAGTTGATCGACTTTTAATTGCAGTAGCAGAAACCTATGATGTCGTAGTGACAATCTCTGCTGA
>CAYVDH010000157.1:0-8418 GCA_964450355.1 uncultured Flavobacteriaceae bacterium | reverse complement strand
AATTTTATTAAAAAGTATTAATAAAATTAATAAAAATGGAATGAGATATTATGGTAATATTTCAGATTTTGGAGCATTTAAAGGTGAAAAAGACTATGTAGAAATAAAATATATAATTAATGATAAAGAATATTATTTTAAAGAAACTAATTTTCCACCTGGTTTACAAATGTTTGATAAAGTTGAAATTATGGTAGATTCAACAAATTATGATGATGCTTATTTAATAAATTATAACGAGTAATATTGTTATTGTTTAAAATAGCTCATTTCAACAATTGAATAATAAAAATAAGTATATGAAAAAAAGGAGTTAAAAAATAGTAATAACATAAAAAACAAAAGAAAATAACTTTCGTTTTTTATGTTAAAACTTTTATATGGCTTTATTAATGTAAATTAAAATAAAACTTATAAGAAAAATAGAGGATGTTTTTTTATTTAAAAAATCAAAAAAACTCCTTAAATTCGTTCAAAATTCCCCTCAAAATGCTAAAAATGGGACAATTTATATACAGCTCAAACACAATAATAGTCTGCATTACATTGTTTTTGGATTAAATTAAAAAATATTTAATTACATTATGTCACCCTTTCAGGGTTATTAGCCTTTCATTTTTATTGGTTAAAATAATGTCATCCCTTCGGGATTTGCCTTTATTGAAAAATTAGTTATTAGATGATTATAAAACATTTCTTATATTTGAACTAAATACAAAAAATCTATTGATTAATTAATTTACAAATAAAACCCGAAGGGTTGATATTATTATAGAAATTAAAAAATATTTAAATCCCAAAACCCAGAATGGGTGATATTATAGAACAATAAATACCATGGTAGGAACATTTTCACAAATTTACATTCATAATTTAGAGAAGAAGAAGATAAAATCTAATGCCATAATGCTACCCTTTCAGGGTTATTAGCCTTTCATTTTTATTGGTTATAACCATGTCATCCCTTCGGGATTAACCTTTATTGAATGATTGATTAACCATTTTACCAATGGTTAAAATTTTACAATTATGCTACTGTCTAAATTTACTTTGTAAGGATTCACATTTATTTCATTGCTGTACCGGCTGTAAAAATTCACCTTGTATTCTTTGCAATCTTTTGAATATCTGTTTTTATCGTATTGAATCAGTCTTTGATACACTGAACCTGGTAATTTATATGGCGTGCTTGAATTTTGATAATTGACAGATTCAATACCACACGAATACAAAAATGTATTGGCAAAAAACAGAAAATCTGATCCGTGATTACAGGCATGTATCCAATCATATTGATAGGACATTCTTTTGCCTTCATCACTAACAATTGGAACAAGAACCCATTCATTGTTTTCTTTTTTATAAATAGAAAACCATTTTAGGCCATTGGCTATTTGGTATGAATTAAAGACATTCAATTTAGTTAAACCAACCATGGTTAGTTTTTTGTCTAAATATTTGTAAGTATCCCATTCTCTGAACACCCAAAATGTTTTTTGAGTGATTGAATTGATAATAGGAGCATGTAATATTACATACACACTTAGAACTATCATTGCAGCAAGATTGCTTCGTTTTAATGTATAATTAATTTTTATTTCATTGGCAAAATGAAAAAGTTTAAATGAACTAAACGTGTTGGCAGGTATCAATAAAACAAATAACAACCATGCAAAATGGGGTAAATAAGCGGCATTGACAAAGACAGTGACACCAACATTAAACAAGAAAAACCAAAGATAAAATATAAACCTTGTTTTTTTAATGATAAAAAACAAAAACATGCTGATTTGAAAAAACAAAAAAGCATAGCTAAAAAAAGTAGAAATACTTTGAAATAATTCTGGAGATTTTAAATTAAAATCTTGAAATAAACCACAAAATTTAGATAAAAAAGGATTGCATAAAACCAAACCTAAAGCCTTGCCGTTAGTCCAATTCACATCCGTAAAATGTACAAATACTGAAACAAAATGCAACAAACTCCAAAACGCTACCAACAAAAATTGATAGTGGTATATTCTTTCTAACAATACTTGTTCATTGATTGCATTCTTTATAAATTTTCTAAAGTTGTATTGAACCACCACAATAAAAAAGGAGATGAAGCATACTATGTTGCTGTTTACTGCATGACAGTGGTAATAATCGTCAAATTTGTATTGAATTAATAGTAAAATGCTTGCAAATAAAATTTCATACTTGGTAAGTAGCAGTCCCAATAAAACAATGGAATAAAATCCAGTAAATAGAATCTCTTCTGTCATTAAATTCAATTGGTAATAGTAATAACTCACTACTACTTGATAGGTGCGTATCATTAAAAAAACACACATCAGAATCTTAATCCATTTAAGTTTATTTAATTCTTTATCAACCATTGAGATGATGCAAATATGTTTAAAATTAATGAAATTGTTACATAGACAATTTAATTCATTGCAATTCACAACCCTAAATTGACTATTCACCAAAAGTAAATAATAACTTTTTAAAAGAAATTGCTGTTTTGCATCAATTAAAAATAACATCATGAAAATAAAAAACGTTAAATTTAAAAAACAATAAAACTAAATACCTTAAAAAAGCCATGCGATATAAGCATGGCTTTTTTTATTAAATAATTGATTAAATTTGTGATATACAATGAAATTAAAAAATCTATTTGTACTATGTTTCTGTTTATTGGCTATACAAGTTCATTCACAAACTTATTGTGACACATTCAAACTGAAATACAACGACAAAGACACCAGCATTGTAAGGGTATTACATTGTGTTGTTTATGACACAATTGCAATATCATTGAATGGATATGTTCATGACATAAGTAGTGGAGAGGTAATATCAGGTGCTATCATTGAAGTAGAATATGGAGAATTTAAAACCATACATTTGGCGAATGAAAAAGGAGAATTTAACTTTTGGATATTGCCACAATCAGAAACAAAATTAAACTTAAAAATTACATATAATCAATTTCGTTGTCTAGTTGTAAAAGACGTGATTCAATGCGGAGGACAATGGATTAAATTTAAATTAAAGAAAGTATGAAAAAGCTTCAATTAATTGCATTTATTTTTTTATTTTTTTCCATGTCTTTCATCAATGGGCAAATAAAACAATATGTCATCAAAGGCAATTATCTATTAAGTGTTAAAGACAGCAATTATCAAGTAGAATCATATTGGGGCGGTATTAATGACATTAGCACTATTATGTTTAATTCCAAAAAAGATAAATCAATGATTTTTTTATATACAGACGGAGCTTTTGATTTTAATAATATAAATGATATTAATACTAACTTTTCTTTTATGGAAAAGAATCTAGGAATAATTAACATTGAGATATTTGAAAAAAACAATGATTACATTATTTGTAAAATGATAAAATCAGATAGCAGTATTAAAAATGACACTATATACTATTCTTTTTTAAATGTAAAATTTGAAAACCAAACAATTTCATTTTTAATTTCCATTGAAAAAAAATCCACATTAGATAGTCTTTATTTACAACACAAAGAACAGATTGAATTATGGAAAAATTCCATTAAATACATAAATGAAAGTAATATAAAAAAACAATTTAAATATTCTAATCTGTTAAATAATGAAATTAAACTAGCTAGTCTTGATTCTACTATTATTTTCGATACAAATTCTTATGATTTTCTGTTAGAATTTAAACAAAGAGATACGATTGAAACGTATTTCTATGATTACTATATACCAATCAATTCAATAGGCAGCTCAGTACCATACATTATTTTAAATAAAAACACAGGTAATAGTTATCCAATTTATAGCTATAAAAACAAGTATTACTGCAATGTATATTTACCCTCTAAACTAACCCATTTAAATGCTAATGAGATTGTATTTTATGATTCTGTAAAGAAAACAAAAACTGTTTATAATATTGAATTAAATCAATCTATTATTAGAAAACCTTTTGACACAAGTTTTAATCTTTTTAAGAATTTTAATCCTAAAATATTAATATCAAACAAAAAAAACATCATTCCTTTAAGTTTCAATGAAAATAACCCTGAATTATTTGATTTTAAAATTGATAATGATATGGGCTTTTGTGAATTTAATAGTGAATTAAAACAATTAATAGTTACCCCTAAAAATGGCATTAAGCAACTCATGATTAAAGTTAATTATTTTAATAAAACAGTATTTGGAATCTCATTTACTGTAGAACAATAAAGTTTAATGATAACATTAAACATTTCGATTGCCAATTTATTTCTCTTTTTAACAAGATATTCTATCTATCAGAAAGAATTAAATTTAATTTCAAAATAGCAGGTCGTTACAAAATCATTTATCATTAAATTTATCTTCTTTCCATTTCGATGGATTATTGATGATGTAATTTGAAATGTTTATGTAAGATTTTTTATTTCGGATGATAATCTCATAATAGTTTCGCTGCCAAATTTTAAAATTTAAATTTATTATTTTCTCTGTTGTCGGGGCGAATTGCAATTCGCCCCGACTGGATATAAATTCAGAATTTAAAATTCTCTCTTTTATTTTTTTTATTGCAGCAATTTTAAATCCTCTAATAATCGATCCTATTGTTTGCGATGGTGATTGAAATTTTCCAATTTCTGATTCAGTAATTTTGTTTTTAAATGTAATTTCTATAATTCCATGAATGTGATTTGGCATGATAATAAATTCGTGAATTACTGTATTTAATCTTATTTTCTCTGTTGCTAGCCATTCTTGATGTACTATTTCGCCATAGTCATTTAATGTCATTTTGCCATCGATAACTTCACCGAATATACAAGCTCTATCTTGACAACAAATAGTGATAAAATACAATCCTTCTTGTGCATAATCATATCCTTTCAAACGTATGGATTTTCGATGGTGAATTGCAGGATTGTATTTACTCGTTGAATTATACATTTTTATTATCTGAATTTAATTCTCAATGATTTCTATGTTAAATAAATTTTTCATTTTTAAATTTTGAACTTTCAATTTGATTTTTCAAAACAAAAATACTTAATTTTTTAATACTTAAACTTTGTAATTCACTTTTTTAAATTGTTGGTAGCAATGATGGTGTAAAATACTCAGGCGGCAGCAAGCGAAAGGGATAGTAGCGGTTACCCCACAGTGAAGCAAAGCGGAACGAGGAGTAATAGCGGATTAGCCCGGTTCCGAAGGAATTCGCCCCAATGATTTTAAATTTTAAATCGTTACTTTTTATCATCCTAATGAGGTCTATATTCTGTTTTTATAAGATAATCTCATTACCTTTGCCATTGTGATATTTAACAGAAAAAACTTAAGCAACGAACAACTTTTAACTCTCTATAAAAGGTTGTTATATCCACGTATAATCGAAGAAAAAATGTTGATTTTACTTAGACAAGGTAAAATTGGCAAATGGTTTAGTGGAATAGGTCAAGAAGCAATTTCGGTAGGAACTACCATGGCTTTACAATCCGATGAATACATTTTACCCTTGCACAGAAACTTAGGAGTTTTTACTACAAGAGACATTCCTTTTAAGAAATTATTTGCGCAATGGCAAGGCAAAAAAAGTGGGTTTACCAAAGGTCGTGACCGTAGTTTTCATTTTGGAACAAATGAGTTTCATATTATTGGTATGATTTCACATTTAGGAGCTATGCTTGGAGTTGCTAATGGCATTTCATTGGCACATTTACTCAATAAAGATAAAAAACTATCATTAGTTTTCAGTGGCGATGGAGGTACAAGCGAAGGCGATTTTCACGAGGCAATGAATGTGGCAGCAGTGTGGAGTTTACCTGTTATTTTTTTAATAGAAAACAATGGTTATGGATTAAGCACTCCAAGTAACGAACAATTTAAATGCAAACAATTCATTGATAAAGGCATTGGTTATGGTATGGAAGCCTACCAAGTGGATGGAAACAACATACTGGATGTGTATAACAAAACTACTGAATTAGCAGAAAGCATTAGGCGTTCGCCAAGACCAATATTACTTGAATGCATTACCTTTCGAATGAGGGGTCATGAGGAAGCAAGTGGCACTAAATATGTACCACAAGAGTTATTTGATGAATGGGGCAAAAAAGACCCTATCAGCAATTACGAATCGTTTTTGATGCAAGAAGGCATTTTAACAGATGCACTTAAAACTCAAATTTATGATGAACTTAAGCACGGTATGGACGATGATTTATCAGAAGTGTTTGCCGAGCCAGAGATAGTAGCAAATATCGAAGAAGAATTGAACGATGTATATGCTCCATACACACAAGAAATCATTGCGCCAGCTACAGATAAAACCAGCACCAAACGATTGGTAGATGCTATCAGTGATGGTTTGAAACAAAGCATGGAACGCCATAGTAACACAGTTTTAATGGGGCAAGATGTGGCAGAATATGGTGGGGTTTTTAAAATTTCAGATCAATTTTATAAGCAATTTGGCAAAGAGAGAATACGCAATACACCTATTACCGAGTCTTCTATTTTAGGTGCTGGTTATGGTTTGGCGATTAAAAAATACAAAGCCATAGTAGAAATGCAGTTTGCCGATTTTGTGACCTGTGGGTTCAATCAAATAGTGAATAATTTAGCTAAAAGCCATTACCGTTGGGCTCAAGCTGCCGATGTGGTGGTGCGCATGCCTACGGGAGCAGGTGTTGGTGCAGGACCATTTCACAGTCAAAGTACCGAGGCTTGGTTTTTTCATGTGCCAGGATTAAAAATCATTTATCCTAGCAATCCTTATGATGCCAAAGGATTGTTGTGTGCTGCCATCAACGACCCAAATCCAGTGATGTTTTTTGAGCACAAAAACTTGTACAGAAGCATAGAAGCCGAAGTACCCGATGATTATTATACTTTAGAAATTGGTAAAGCGCATACCGTTCAACAAGGTGAAGATTTAACCATAGTTACTTATGGTTGGGGAGTGAATTGGGCGATAGATGCATGTAAAAAATTAAACATACAAGCCGAAATAGTTGATTTACGCACTTTATTGCCATGGGACAAAGAAACGGTGAAAACAGCCGTAGAAAAAACAGGAAAAGTTTTGGTATTACACGAGGACACGCTTACAGGCGGCATTGGAGCTGAAATAGCCGCATGGATAAGTGAACATTGTTTTACCGCCTTAGATGCTCCTGTAAAGCGCATTGGCAGCTTGGATACCCCAGTGCCATTAGCCAAAGATTTAGAAGACAAATTTTTGGGCAGAGAACAATTGGAAAGAGGATTGAGGGAGTTGGTGGAATTTTGATTTTAAGTTTTTGATTTTTATTTGGATAGTTTCAACAAATTGTTTTAATGTTATGTCTATTAGAGTTAAACCATTTAGGAGCCTTAATCTTCTCCTTCTTGGTCCCGTTGTTTGCTTCAACATCTATAACTGTGGAAAGCAAGCAACAATTAGGCATGTCTTTGGGCGCATTCATTTTTTTCAAAAAACTCAAACGATTTGCTCTAGCTCATCGATTTAAGGTTTTAGTTAATAGGGAATATGTATCTGATATAATAACCTTCATTATCTAAAACTTTTCTATTAATATTTACTTCATAACCTAATTGGAATCTTAAAAGTGAAATACCAATGCCAGGTCTGAAAAAATGTTGGTTAAAATTAGTGGAGTATCCAGCTTGTAAATGCAAAGATATTGGGAAAAATAATATACTCATGCCAAAACCAAGCTCAACCCTTGCATTCAAAATTAAATTTCTGTAATTTTCTTTTGTTTCATCCTTAAATGATTTTTTATTGTAAAATGGAATTTCATATTCTAAACCTATTCCACCGCCAAATACTGACCATGTGCCAAACAAAAAACCAACATCATCTTGAATATCATACCATCCCAACCCCGCTTCCAAAGACAAAGAATTTATGCCAAAAGTATCATTGTTGTTTTTATTTAAGTATTTCTTTTGGTACAAAGATGATCCAAAAAAACCAGCATTTGGTATAAAACTTACCCTATTATTGTCATCTTCTTTATTTTGGTTTTTTTTCAATTTATATTTTGCTACTCCTGTTTTCGAATATGTTCTGATTAATATATATTTTGCACTAATTGTTTTGTTAAAACTTTCAAAACTAGATTCATAATCGTATAAATATATAGTATCTTTTATAACACCAAATAAATACGATTTTTCGTTAGTATATTTATCTGGTGAATAGTTTTTAAAATATAAACTGTCAAATTCGGGTGTTACAAAATATATCATTTTTTCGTAATAAGGATTGTTAAGTTTTACTAATGCCCCATACTTGTTTTTTGCTCTGTATTTATAAAATTCTCTATTATCATACCTCGTATATTTTGTTTCTAATAAACTAAATTCTTCAAAATGTCTTTTTTCAAATAAGGAATCATTTTGACATGTAAATAAAAACCCTTTATTT
>CAYVDH010000156.1:0-8522 GCA_964450355.1 uncultured Flavobacteriaceae bacterium | reverse complement strand
CTTGATGAAGTTGAAAATGTAATTGTAAATCTTAGGAGGACCCTGGCAAAATTAAGCTGATAACATTCTTTCAGCTGGCCCGGGAAGCTTTACGAATTACGTAGGTTTAATAAATAATTTATAAATCATGAATAAAAAACTACTCTTATCTGTCTTTATTCTACTCTCAATTGCGTTCAAAAACAACTTGAATGCTCAATTAGTGGAGTACAGTGAAAACTTTACTAATGGTACTACATACTGCCCTGGCAGTTCACAGTACGACAATTGGGGAACTTTTAGAGCAAACTTAGACACTGCTTCTAAAAAATTTCTATGCGTTACAGCTTCTGGAACGTATAATACTACTGGAGTATCTTGTAGTGACCCATCAATTGTGAGAAAGTTAGCACAAAATTTAAAAAACGGAACTGCTTACAACGCGTCTTGTAATGGCTTGGTTTGGACTGTTGGAAATGCTGGAGCATGTACTGCAAACTCTTGTGGAAGTTCTTCTAATCAAGTTGAATTAACAGTTCACACAAGTTCTGTATTATGTAATTGCGGAGCTTTGGTTAGTTTCAATCCTATCATTACTAATGCTAACTGGGGAACAGTTTACGGTGGAAATTGCAATCCACCTACACAAAAAATGACATTACAGTTTTTTGGGCCTACCAAAAACAATGACATTTTGCCTGTAAGAATTTCTCCTTTAAATGTATGTACTCAAACTCAAAACATTGCTGTAACAGTTAGAAACATTGGAAAAAACGTAATAGACAGCTTTAGAATTGAATTAACTATCAACGGAGTAACTCAACCAACTACTTATTTAAAAAGGAAACTATTTACAGGTTGTGGAGTTGCTGACTCTACATACATTGTAAAAGCAAATTATACTTTTACTAACGATACAAGATACAATATTTTCGCTAAAACTTCATTCCCTAATGGAGGCACAGACTCAGTTCAAGTAAATGACTCAACTAGGTTTATTTTTGATTTCTTTGGACCACCAGCACCTCCAAGTACTACAAATGTTAAACAATGTGGAAATGGCCGTTCTATAATAACTGCAACACCTACAAGTGCAAGAGATTCCATTGTTTGGTATGACGCAGCTAGTGGAGGTAGTATCATTGGATTTGGTAAATCTATATTGGCTCCATACATTACATCAACCAAAACTTTTTATGCTGAAGCCTATAAGTTGGCCGCTAAAGCTACCTATAGTACTGGATTTGGTGGTGGAATTTCTGTTACAGCTGCTTCTAACGCATTTAATGGTGCTTATTTTAATGTTACTCCTTCTTCCAATTTAACATTGGATAGTGTGATGGTAAAATTGTATCAAAATGCTGCAATGAATTACAGACTTTACTATAAAACAGGAACTTTTGTTGGAAGTGAAACAAACAGTTCAGCTTGGACATTAGCTTCAAGTGGTAGTTCTCAAAGATTTACAATAAGTGGTCAAAACAGGGCAAGATGTTTTGCTGGAAACCTTCAATTAGTTACTGGACAAACTTATGGATTTTACATCACAACTGATGGTGGAAATGATTTACAATTCCCTAGTGGAACTAACGCTGGTTCAAATGGCGATTTAAGTTACGTAGGTGGAAAAGTATGTCAAGGTCTATTTGGTGGTGGTGGTGTATATCAAACATATGGTTTAGATGCATTGCTTTATTACAGAAAAACTTGTTCAAACTCTTCAAGAACTGGATTGACAGTTACTGTAAAACCTAGACCAATTGGTGCAGATGTAATTCCAGGAACACCATTCCAAGGTCAAGTGAAAGTTGGTGCTCAATCACAACCAGATTTATTAGAAATTGCTAAAACATTAACTTATGAAATTTTACCTCCTTCTGGATACAACAATTCAGACTATAACATCACATGGACTATCAATTCAATATCTGCGAGAACAAAAACTAATGTATTAATTCCTAACACCGAATACACTGTTGTTGATCCAGGCACAAACAATGGAAAAATAACATACATTGGAAAAAGTGCTCATTTAGATAGCAACATTACTTTTTATATTAACATTGCTGACTTAGGTCCTCATTTCTGTGATTCAACCATAGCTAGAACGTTAAGAGTAGTACCTACACCAAAAACCAATTTTGAATTCCCTAGTCCTGTTTGCGATGGTGATGCCATTTTATTTGACAATAAAACCACTATTCACAGTGGAAATGCTACTTATAAATGGTATTTTGGTGATGGAGATAGTTCAGATTTAGTAAATCCTGTAAAAATATATGCAACTTTTGGAATTTACCCAGTAAGATTAGTTGCAACAAGTTTCCCTTACAATGTAGTAAAAGACACTACCATTAATGTAGAAGTAACAGAAGTACCTCAAGTTGCTTTTAAAGCAATCAATGCTTGCGAAGGCACTAATGTGAGATTCATTAATCAAACAACTATTGGAAGTGGAGTATTAATTCACTCATGGGACTTTGGTGATGGCTCACCTTTAAGTTCTGCGACTAACCCTACCAAATTATATACAAATCCAGGTGGCTATAAAGTAACTTTAACCGTATCAGCTAATGGTTGCTCAAATTCATTAACAAAAAACGCTTATCAATTCGCTAAACCAGTTGCTAATTTCATAGCTCCAGCAGCTCCTATTTGCGCTAAATCTGAAGTTATACTTCCTAATACTTCTACAATTCAATTAGGTTTATTTGGATCTTATTGGACATTTGGAGATGGCAACAATTCTACATTAGACGAAGGCAATAACAAATATGCAAATGCTGGAACTTACAATGTAAATCTTAAAGCTGTATCTGAATTTGGATGTGAAAATGACATCACTAAAACAGTTACTATCAAACCAACACCAAGTTCTGATTTTAATTTTGATCAATTGTGTAGTAGAATACCAACTAACTTCAACAATACTACTGTTGAAACAGTTTCTGGTCCTGCTTATACTTGGAACATCAGCGATGGAAGTTCATATACTACTAAAGACATAACTAAATCATGGCCAAATGAAGGTCCATATGATGTTACATTAAAAACTAAATTCACTAATGGTTGCGAAGATGAAATTACCAAAACTGTTAACATCACGATACAACCAAAAGCTGACTTTAATGTAGCAAATATCTGTTCTGGTGAAATGGCAGATTTTGTGAACTTATCTAAAGGCGATAGAGGTGGAATTGTTTATAATTGGGATTTTGGAAATGGAACAGGTACAGATCCTTCTCCAAGAAGATTGTACAATCCGGTAACAACCACTTCTTACAATGTTAAACTTGTAGCTTCATACCCTGGTGCTTGTTCAGATACCATCATTAAATCACTTACAGTAAGTCAATCTCCAACTTGTGATTTCGATGTTAAAAATTTAGGATTCTTAAAATACTCTTACACCCCTACTAACACAACATATACCAATTATGAGTGGTTCTTTGGTGAAGGAGGAACTTCAGTAAATACTTCTCCTAATTATCAGTACTTGTATTCAGGTAACTTTAAAGTAACAATGACTGCAACTAACTCTGCTGGTTGTAAATGTTCAATAACCAAATTAGTAGGTGCTAATACAAGTGTTGACAATGTTGCATCTAATCCTCAACTGAATATTTACCCTAACCCTAATAATGGTTCGTTTACAATCAAATCAAATTCTAACTCAGGAATGAAAATTGAAGTTTACAACTTATTAGGCAGTAAAATATTAAGTACAAATACAATTGAAAACAACACAGTTATTAATTTAGGAGATAATGCCAAAGGCATATACTTAGTAAAAGTAACAATCAATGGTGTTACTACTACTACTAAAGTAACTGTAATGAACTAATTTTAACCAATAAAAAAAAGCCCAACTTAAAAGTTGGGCTTTTTTTTTGAATTATTTTTTTATACAAGAATCCGAATAAATATTCTATTACAAACTCAAATACGGAATCTGGGTTTAAAGTTTTTCCTTGTAATAAGACAAGAAATATTTTTTCACAGTGGTTTTTAATGTTTTTAAATTGTAATTATCGCTAGCATCTACTACATCAACCACTTGATTGTTCTTTAACAATATTTTTATATTGCTATGATCGTCTTTATAAGCATCGTTTGATAAAGAAATTTGATTGACAAAATAACTTGCTTCGTTTATATTTAAATTAAACAATTTGGCGACCTTAGATTTTGATTCTAATATCAAATCTGCGCTAAAAGCTTTGTTAGATATCTGCATTTTAGGCAAATTTCGATTAATTAATTGCTTTGAAAGTGTACTTAATATTTTATCATTTTCTGTTTGCCAAACTTTAATAGAAGAAAACACATCAGAATCATCTAAAGATGTGAAATAATGAATCGATTTTTTATCTTTAAGGAATTCCTTTTCATTGATATCATGCTCTAAAAACCATTTTAAAGCTGGTGTGCCATATAAATTTACTCCTTGAATTGAAAGTTCTTTTGCCCTTTTCATGATTTGACTTAACAACATGTCTGCTGCGACTACCGCTTTATGCAAATACACTTGCCAATACATTAGTCTTCGAGCTATAATAAACTTCTCTATGCTATAAATGCCTTTTTCTTCAATAACTAATTGGTCGTTTACAACATTCATCATGTTAATGATTCTATCTGCTCCTACTACCCCTTCGCTTACTCCAGTAAAAAAACTATCTCTGCTCAAATAATCTAATCTATCCATGTCTAATTGACTAGAGATTAATTGATGTAAAAATTCTTTTTTGTATTTATTTTGAAAAATTTTAATGGCTAAACTTAATTTCCCATCAAACTCTTTGTTCATGATGTTCATTAACGTTAAGGATATAAACTCATGATGAACACCTTGTATGATGTTGTGTTCAAGAGAATGGCTGAAAGGACCATGTCCAATATCATGCAATAATATACCGATATATACCGCCTCAGCTTCTTCATCTGTTATAATCACTTTTTTTTGCCTCAATACATCTACAGCTTTTGTCATTAAATTTAAAGCTCCCAAAGCATGATTAAATCTTGAGTGAATTGCTCCTGGATACACAAACTCTGTCATCCCTAATTGCCTAATTCTTCTTAATCGTTGAAAAAATGGATGTTGAATAAGCTTAAAAACCAATTCGGAGGGTATAGTGAGAAATCCATATACTGGATCATTGATGATTTTGCTGTTATTCATTCATGCAAAAGTAAATGTATTTTCTATTTGATAATCAACAATGTTGCCATGATTAAAACTGTTGCAGAAACTATATACCATTTTAAATGTTTAGTTTTGGGAGAATATTCCTGATAATACCCATTTTTACTGATAAAGACTTCAGAGGTTTGTTGATTTAAAAGAATCTTTAAATCGTAAACCATGGTAATTCTTTTGGTTGACCCATATTGTTTCCCTGGCGTCCATTTAGGCATCGATTCAATGATTCTTTGCATTTCTTCAGTAGCTAATTGGTATGATGTAAACAACGATTTAAAATCAGAAATTTGACCATTTTTTTCTACTACAAAGGAAAACCTCAAATCAACGCCATCAAAAGGAATGTTAGAGCTAAATAACCTAGAATTAAATTCTTGTTGTATGTAATTAAAAAAATCACTTTCTCCATTTTTATATTTTGGAGGTTTGGTGATTGTATCTTCTGGTGCAATGTATTTAGAAGTATCTGATTCTCCTTTGTAAATTTCTACCTGTGCATTTAATTCAAGAGAAATCAATCCAAGAAAAATAAGTAAAACTAGTTTCACAAAATTAATCGACTAAAAATGTTTTAGGTGAATAATGATCGATGGTTATGAAATAAAGACCTTTGCTTAATTCTCTGATATCTATGTTTTGTTCTAATGAATTTATATCAAAAATAATTTCTTTTACAACTTGGCCCGAGCTGTTATAAATTTTCGCATTTTTAAATTCGATATCACCAGTTAAATGAATATTCGTTTTAGCAGGATTAGGATACAAAACAAGTGATTTATTTAATTTTGTGTCGCTTATGTTACTGGTTAAAATATCAACATAAATAATGGTTGAATCTTGACATCCATTGGTTAATGATGTTAAGGTTAATTTTATTTTATATCTACCTGGAGTTTGGTATCTATGAGTTACATTGCCATTTGAACTTTTAAATCCATCACCAAAATCCCATTTAATGCTGCTAGAACCAGCATTTATTAGAGCAACTCTAACTTGTTGAAATGTTAAAATATCATAAGAAAATCCACTGAATGGAACTGGTAAAACTGAAGGCAATACACTTTGTATTGGACTAATACATCCAGCATATTCCGAACGAGCATAATACCTTTTAGAACCATTTAAAACTGGTGTAGTGAAAATTAATCCAGTATGTAATTTAGTAGAGCTTGTATCGCTATCGTACCAATACAAATTACCTGATCCTGTCATTATTCCTTTTAATATTGCAGAATTTTTAGCACAAATAGTATCTCCAATTAATTTGTTGATTACAGGATAATTATTTACTACAGCTTGAGCAATAGTTCTGCTTGGGCTTACACAAATTCCACTTTCAGTTTGAATGTAATAATTTTTAGTCGCAATTGGTTTATCAGACAAGTTATCACCTGTTTTCAATAAATTACCATTAGAAGCTGCATCATACCAATAAATATCTCCGTATGGAACTTGAGCATTGAGGTACACTGAATCTCCATTGCAAACTGTATCCAAAGTTATCTTGCTTATCGAAGGGTAATTATCAGTATTAACTTTAATTTGCACTCTGGTACTACCGCATACACCATTGTAAGCATCGGCATAAAACTCCTTAATACCTCTTTGAGTAGGCATGTACATCATCGAATTGCCAGTATTAATTGAACTACCTCCTGAAGCAACATCAAACCATCTGATAGTAAGTCCTGCTTGAGCAGAAGCTAATAAATTCACAATAGGATTGTTAGACAAGCATACATTTGTATCAGAAGAAACTACTGGCGGATTTGGTGCAAAATTAGAACCAACATTTGCTTTCACCATCGTTTTTGGACCTAAAATACAACCTTTGTTGTTTGCATGGATATAGAAAAATGTATCTCTGGTTAGTACTTGAGTTTGCAATACATTTCCTGAATAAAATGGCAAAGGAGAATTTGAATTTACAAACCATTCGATAACACCTTTGTCTGTATTTCCTTTTAAATTAGCTTTAGAGCCTGAACAAATTGAATCATCTTTAAATGTCAAACTTGTAGGATAAGAATTCACATTCAGTATATGAGTCCTGGTATTGCTAAGACAACCATTGTTGCTTGCTTTTAAATAAAACGTATCGGATTGAACAAGTGGAAAAGCATTGTAATTTTTATTGATTAAAAAAGGACTTACAGAATTTTGTTTATCATACCATTGGTAATTGACGCCTGCATCGTTACTTACTGCTGTAAAATACGCTGTATCACCAATACATGCATTGGTAGGGCCGCTTACCGAAGGCAAGTCTGGCTTATATGACAACAATTTTATAGTGGTATCTTGACATCCATTTTCATTCCCTCTGTATCCATAAATTGTTGAAATCACTCTCACATTGTAATTCCCTTTTGTATTGTATTTGGCTTTAAAATCCACAGAATATGTTGTTCCAAAATTGGAGCCATCATTCCACCAATGGCAGAAATAACCAAGGTTGTATAAAAGATATCTGTTATACATTCTACTTCCTGTTAAATTAGATGGGGCATTGTTAATGAATTTAACCGTATCTGTCAGGTTGTAACAATTGTTTTTTATAGAAAAATCAGTTCCAAATTTATACTTTACATGTGGATGAAGCAATACATCACAATTAAATGGAGTTCCTCCAACATTTAAATTTCTACCGCTATACCACTGTCCACTTATAGAACCACAATTTAGATTTTCTCTTTTTCCATCTCCAGCTATGTAACTATTAACCAATACACTGCCATTGAATGCTGCTGTATCTGTTTCCACAGTAATAATGTAATTACTATCTAGTGTAATGGTTTGCCAACTTGCATGTTTTTCCATCTTAGCAATCACTCCCCTATAAAAATTAGTATCAATTTCTATGGTATCAGATCTTAAAGCTGCACCACGAGGCAAACTGTCAGCTCCTGCCCTATATAAATTGCAAATGATGTTCATTTTGCGGTAGGTGTTTTGCAAATTGGGTATGAACGCATAAAATGTAAATCCAGAAATTTCTATGGATCTTGGGCATGAGTATAATTGACCCAAACTTCTACCTTTTCCGATAGAAATAGAATACAAACCTGAGGCCTTTGACAATGGATATTGAACTGTGTCAACATTGCAAATTTTTGGAACAGATGCACTTCTTTTATTGGTTGTTAAATCATTGATATTAACTTCTGTTTTTACAAATTGGAACTTGTGATCGGTAGCTATGATTTGTGATTTAAGTGCAGTAAAAAAGCAAAAAAAAGCAAAAAGCAGTTGTATTCTTTTTTTCATATAAAAATATTTTGAACGAATATATTAAAAATATTAGAAATTAAAAATTTATTTTAAAATATTGACCATT
>CAYVDH010000155.1:0-8558 GCA_964450355.1 uncultured Flavobacteriaceae bacterium | reverse complement strand
AATTAATTTTTGGGATAAATTCCAATTTTTCTTCAAAATAATTAAATGTAATTTTGTCAAATTCTACACTTTCAAAAATCAATTTATTCTCCTTGACCTTAAAGCTAAAATTCAAACTATCTGAATTTTCAGTTAAATTAATGCTAGATAATTGTAATTCTGGCATAATACTTAATCGCCTAGCTGTTTTACTTAATTTAAGTTGTTCTTCCGTTAAATTAACTAAAGTAGATTGAGCAATCGCAGATTTTTCAAGTTCTTTTCTTGTTAAAATAAGTTCTTCTCTTTGTAATTTTAATTCTTCCCTTTGAAGAATTGCAGTATAAATTAATAAGGCAAATGCCAAAGCTGAAAACAATGCATTTACACTTCCAAATGTGTCTCCAATCTGACCTGCTGTTGCTTTATCATCATATATTTGTAAAACTATATACGGGATACAAATCCATAAAATGATAACAAAAATGATTCCTAAAATTAAGTATTTATTGTAATTTGTCTTATTCGTGTTTTCCATCTTAACTACAAATTAACAATGTTTTCTTAAATTTAATTTTATACTGCAATTAAATAAACAATAAACACAACAATCCCAACCCCTTCCGCCACCTCTTTAATCCCTTCCACAAGTGGAACACATCAAAGAAGTAAAGGAAAGAATTAAAGTGCTAAAGGAACAAATTAAACTTTCAGATGAATGCTTTAAAGAAGCAACGGAATGTATCAAACTTGTAATGGCTTACATCAAACTTTCAGCAGAATACTTCACAGAGTCAGCGGAAAACATCAAAGAGACAGCGGAACGCTTCTAAGAAGCTGCGGAATGGATTAAACTCTTAGCGGAAAACATCAAAGAGACAGCAGAACGTTTCAAACTTTTGATGGAAAAGACTAAAGAGTCTATTTCATAGATTAAAACGCTCATTTTCATGTAATAAAGTGACTATAGTTTGCGTTATATTTTTAGTTCCTTAATAATTTTTATTATGGCTAAAGAAATCATTAGAGCATATAACGGTAGCGATGACTACATGCTCGAAACCTCAAACACCCTGCAATCCTTATTCGTTACTAACATTGCAGATTTTACCTTATTTGACACCACCTTAGACAACACTTTTGCTAGCAATTGGCTTCTCAGTATTAATGCTGCTTCTACTGTCATCAGAGACAGTCAAATCAAGGACATTCAAGCGCAAAGAACCGATGCTGTTTTGGCTCAAATGGAATTGTGTAAACTCAAATACAATGAAGTCAAGTATTTTGCAGTCAAAATTTTTCCTAAAGACTACGCCCGCCAAGCTGAATTCGGCACTGATACCTATGGTGAAGCCCGTAAAAGTCAAAGTAAAATGATTAGCTTTTTGGATGAAATGCACAAAGCTTGTGTGAAATATCAAACTCAATTAATTGCAGGAGGAATGAGCGCAGCTAAAATAGCTGCCATTCAAACTTTAAGAACAGCCCTGCAAAATGCTAACACCAGTCAGGAAAGTTATGTGAGAGGCAGACCAGTGCTTACCCAAGATAGAGTTATATTACTCAATAATTGTTACCTAAAAACAAGAACAGTAATTGATGCAGCTCAAGTAATCTATTACAATGATGTGGCTAGGAGGCAGCAATACATCTTTCAACCCTCAGAAGAAGGACCAGATGTCGAAATCATTACCCAATCCATTGCAGGAGTAGTTCCTACTCTGTTAAAAACCATGCCATACAATCCTAATAGGGTGTATTCATTAACCAACAATGGTCCAGCTACAGTGGAGTTTTACATCGCAGACGACCCAATGATACATACCCTAATTGTTAGTTTGAACAGTGGCGAAAGCAATACGCAAACTGCTGCACAATTAGGTACAATGGGCTCTAACTTGTATGTTCGTATAATGCCAGGCGCATTTATGAATGCCGACATCGAAGTTGAAATCAATTTAGAATAATTTTCATTTTTAAGTTCATAAAAAAACGCCCCTCAGAATTGAGGGGCGTTTTTTAGTTTTCAATCAATCACTTTTTCTCCTTATTTAATTAACACTAATTTATAATTGTAATTTAACTCAGGAATAAATACAGTGTAAACACCAGAAACCAAATCTGAAACATTTAATGTAGCAAACTGGCTGTCGTTTAATTCTTGTTTCATTACTTGTTTACCTAATTGGTCATACACTACAATGTGAGCTAATTGCAATTTGTTTTTGATGAATATATTCACAGTATTTTGAGCAGGGTTAGGATAAATATGAATGTCATTTATTTTGATGTCGTTCACATTGGTTGCGTTTTCAAATATCACTCTGTTGTCACAAGCAAAATCAATTCGACAATATTCACATGTGCTGGATTTGTACACCATTTTGTATTGGTCGTTTATGTTCTCTGCTGTGGTATCCCATTGTGGAGGACAGAATCTAAAGCCCATTGTAGTATCGCTGTAAGATTGAATGGTTACAGTGAATTGATAATTCAATGCCATGTCATACACATCTAAACTCTGACCTTGTGCCAGTGGCATGCCATAACAATTCAAATCATTGACTTTAATAAAACAACAAGTGTCTAATTCCAAATTGTATTGAGCCATTAAATTGGCAGTAGGGGTAGATGGGAACACTGGAATATCATCAAATGCAATGTTGATTTTATCTACAGTACAAGCATTCACATTGTTTTTAATGTCGTAATAAATGGTATTAGTTCCATCTAACAAATAAGTATTGCCACTTACAGGTGTTTGTAAATTGTTGTACAAGTCATAAATTAAATGGGTGTTGTCAAAAGCTTCGTATTCGTAATAAGGAGAATCGCAAGGAAAGACAATAGGTGTTGTGGATTCGTTAACAGATATTCCATCGTTTACTACATAAATGTTGTCAATAAATTCCATGTTGTTTTCAATGTCAGTGGCTACTACCATGTATTCACCCTTTTTAAATCCGTATTGGTGATAAGGGTTTTGATTTAGTTCAACCCCATCTTTGTATAATTTATATGGCAATGAATATGTCACATTATAAATGATTGAATCATTCCAAGTGCTATCTTGCTCCCAATAACAAATGCTATAAGTGGTATTGGTTTCAATGATTTCTTTATGAACATTGACAAAAGGATTGTCCCTGATCATGTATATACATTCCCCAGTTATGTCATCGTTTTCATCTTTTTGATTGATACTTACTTTAAATACTTTATTACTGAATCTGTTGTTGATGTCCATATAACCATAATAATATTCTATTAGATACATAGAATTGGAAGGTAAGTTGATAGCATTTAAACAAGCGTGTTTACTTGTAATTTTAAAACAATTGTCTTTTACATACAACATACCAGTGATTGAATTAGAACTTGTTTTCCAAACATCATACAAGTTTTGAGGCAATCTGACATATGCTTCAGCTTTAGTGAAATACAAAGAATCTTCTGTATCTATACACACATCAGACTTTGTTGAATCATCTGACGAACTACCGACAAGGATTACACCACCATTGTTTAGGTTAGGATTAAAAACAATTAGTTCATTGTCTTTGTATTTGTTGTCATTCTCGTTGTTAGGCAATTGAAATTCAACTGTCCAAATGTTTCTTGAAATGATGTTGTTGTTATTTTTAATGTTTTTAATCACATCAGAACCCTCAGCAAAGGTCATTCCATAGGGAGCATTGTTGCATGTGATGATTCTTGCTAACAGACACACATTGATTCTTTCTGAATTGAATGTATTACTTAAATCATACCAACCTTCTCTTGGGAAATTTGTCCAAGGGTACACCACCTTATAAAATTGATTACGTGAAATAGTAGGTAAATCAATGTCCACAAAATTAATTTCACTGCCCATCAAGAAAGAATCATTGTTGCCTTTTTTGATGTAGTTGCTGTCATTTTTAGTCCAGTTTCTTGTCCAAGTTTCGTTGGTGCTTCCCCATGTCCAATACAGTCTTAATTTTGCTCCAGTTATAGGATTGTTTTGTCTATTTCTGATGGTTACATTCACCCAATTGGTGTCTAACAGTGTATTTAAATCTTGGTGTTGTATTTTGCCATCGTTGTAATTCCTTATCCATATATCTTCTGAAGTAACAAAAGATGAAGAAACATTGTTAGGCTCTTTTCCTCTATCCATTCTGTCGTCTCTCATCCAATAATCAAAGGTAGGATTAGAAACATTGTTAACTGTTATTTTTGCTACATTGGTAAATTGAGTAGTGCAAGGATGAACTATTTTACCTCTGTAATACATGTTTACTGGGCAACCATTGGTATAGACATCAATTGAATCTTTAGTGAGATTTAAAACAGGAAGCCAAGGGCCATTGTTGGATGTAGAATACTCCCAAGAAAATTGACATACTTGCGGATTGTTAACAGTGAAGTACAATTTTGCAATGTCGCCAAATTGAACTGTCGTATTTGCAGGATGGGTAAGTATTTTTAGGCTGTCTGTTTTTTTAATGGTAATGTGTTTAGAATAAAAGAATTTATCGTATCCACAGGCATTGTGATAAAATCTAAATCTTAAACTATCACCTACTCTTATAGTGTCAGTTTTTGTTGGAGAGTAACTAGTAACAGTAATACTATCTAATAATGAATAAGTATCAAAGATGTTTTTGCTTAATATTTTCAATTTTTTCCAAGCCGTCCATTTTGATTTTTTAAGTTCCCATTCAATTGTAAAGTCCATTCCATCGGGATACTCTAATTCATAATTCACTTTAATTGGGAAATTTTGACCATACGCACATATCATCACATCTTGTGGCTGTTTGGTAATTTTAGTAAAGTTATTTTCAAGCACATTGCTGTATGAAACACAAGTGCCATAACTCGCTTGTCTTCTTACAAAATATTTAATGGTATCATTGATAAATACCCCATAATAGTAATTTGTTTTTCCTGAAATGTTGTTCCAGTTTGAGCCATCAAAACTCTTTTGCCATTGGTAAGTTATAGTTGAAAAATTTCCTGCTAAATCCGAGCCATCAAAATACCCATCACACAATTGAGTAGGGTTTAAATAATTTTTTTCAATGGTATTTAATACTTGTAAAGGTTGAATATTGATGATGTTGCTGTAACTTAAACATTCGCCTGATTTCACTACCCTCATGTATTGCATGGTTTTATTGGTGTTGTTAGGCATTAAATCTTTAAGAGTTCTGCTGCTCATTAAAGTCCAATTGTTATCTGTTGCCAATTTGTTATACCAAATGAATTGGAATGTATCGTTGCCACCAGTAGGATAATTTCCAATGATGCTGTCAATGTTACAAGTAGATTTAGCAGCAATGACATTGTTTTTAATGAGGTTTGAAAATGTATTTAAAAAATAAGCAGTATCGGAACAACCTTTGTTGTCTTTCACTATCATTCTTACTTTTCCACTATCGGCATTCCATTTAACAAAAGCTGAAGTATAAGGCTTTTCAGATTTTACTACTTCGCCCTTAGTAATATCCCAATAATATTGATATTTATCTATATTGGAATTGATGGCGTAATAAGCACTTAAATTGCTTGTATCGCATGTTTTATTTGAGCCTGAAATGGCTGAATTTTGAATACCAAATTGTATGGTATCGTAGTAAGTTAGTAAATTGTCGATTGTAAGTGTGACATAATAAGTGCCTGACTTACCTGTGTAATTGTGATTGGCTGTTTTGCCAGTACCAGTATTGCCATCGCCAAAATTCCAAACGTAATTGGATTTACAACATTGGCTGGTATAAAAATACACTTGTTTGCAGTTTTCGATTCTATGAAACACTTTAACATCAAATGAATCTTGTGGACGGGCATCTATAAAGTTAGGTAAACCACCTTTGCTGAATAAATTAACCAA
The DNA here is from genome assembly GCA_964450355.1 of uncultured Flavobacteriaceae bacterium. GTDB lineage: Bacteria > Bacteroidota > Bacteroidia > NS11-12g > UBA955 > CAYVDH01. The sequence continues at coordinate 2,701 of CAYVDH010000155.1, read as the reverse complement.
ACCAACTTTTAAGTTCAGTTTGTCTTGTTTGTAATTGATGTTGTTACTATTGCTATATCCATTTAATTTATTAGGCTCATTGATTACACTTAAATTCAAATCTTGCAATTGAGAAATGTACATTTTGTTGTCAGGTGCATTTTGAAGAGAATAAGCGTTGTTTTTAAGTGTATTGGCAGTATAAGTATTTAGGTCTGTTGACAAATCATATTGTCTCAATATTTTTTCGTATAGACCAGCCCCTAAATCAAGATGCCTAATGATGTATAAATATTGATTGTTGGTACTGAATTCAGAATGATAAAAATCTACTTCAGCCGAATCTTGTAAATTCTTAATGAGTTTTAGGTTTCCATTAGACCTATCAAACTCAAACAACAATCCACTTACACAAACCATTCTGCCATCTGTAGATGCGGTAATGCCACCATAAGATGCAAATACATTAGGCATTACATATTGAAACTGGTGTGATATTCCGCTGCTATTTATCTTATACACTTCTATTGTTCTGGAAAGGAAAAGAGAATCAGTTTTTTTAATTGCAAAATTAACTGTATCAATTTTTGTCCCCACAGAAGTTACAATTATAAAATACTCATTGTTGTTGCAGCCTGGAATGGAAGCTATACCTTCTCCAGTAATCATTGCGCTATCTGATAACCGATTATAAGCTCTACCTATTGGAGGATATACTGGAACATTTTTATAATTTGTATCTACATCACCATTCCCATTATTAAGTGATGTGTCAATGATTGAATATCTAAGGCCAAAATTCTGAAGAGGTGAAGTATTAAAATTTTGCATGTTGGTAGTAAACAAATAAAATTTATTACCTTGGTTAGGATAAGGCACGACTACACCACCTTGTGAACTAGTACTTGTTCCCAAGACAGAGCCGTTTGGCATACGTTTATGTGTTTTATCATAGATGTAAAAGGTGTCTCTTGTAGGTTGTCCAAAAGAATTGTAGTTAGTTCCTTTACCACCACCATAAAACAATAACTCTCCTTTTGCATTATTTTGCACTATACAGCCTTCAAATGAATTAATTGTTTTTGGAATTTGTAAAAATGCTTTTGGATTTGGTAATGTAGCAAACTGTTTAAATTCGACTCCAGCATATTCCCCAAAATACCAATTGCCTTTATCACTCCTTATGGTAGTGCCACAATCCCCTACAAACACCAATTTAGGTCTAGTACGGGTAATGCTGAATCCACTGCCATCTGTTACTGTGAGTGTGACATCGTACACCCCTTCGGTAGTAAAATTAAAATCGATGAATTTGTTACCACTGCTTGCAGGGCTGTAGGTAATGCCATTGTTGGTGTTTTTGAATTTCCAAGTGTAAATAAATCCGCTATTGAGTGCGGTGAATTTGATGGTTCCTAATTGGCATAAATAATCTTTTTCGGTCATAAACAAGGCTGACACCTTGCCACAAGCTCCTACTCCTACGGTATTCATGATGTTGGTCACATCAATGTTAGTTTCAAAATAATTTTCGATGTTGTAGTGCATCACTTTTACTTGTTCGGTAGTAAAGTGATTCATGCAAGTTTCTTCTTTGTATCCCATGTAATTGTGAATGGGGTCATCGTAATTAGGAGATTCATTGCAAGTGTTGGAATTTGTACAATTAGTGTTTTGATATTCCATGGGTGGAGTGTCACAAATTAAGTCACCTGTAGTATCACAGCCATTATTACTATTTAAGCAACCTTTTTCGTGCGTATGGAATAAACCAAACAAATGTCCCATTTCATGTACCAACACTTTACCCATAGCACCTGAATTGAGATTACAACCGCTGCAATTGGAATAATTGCCAAAATAATCATGACGGACAATGACCCCATTTTTTTCGCTACCAATACCTGTAGCAGAGCCTAAATATTCGCTAGGACTTCCATTGTCAAACAAGATGCTGTTCACTACCCAAATATTTAAATAATTTTCTTTAGGAAATACATCCAATTTCATCACATCATCGTTGTCTAAATTAAAACGGTAATCAGTAAGCGCATGTGCTTGTCTGGTAATGCCATTAAAACTAGTGCCATCAGGCATTTTGGTAGCCAAACAAAAACCAATGCCATAATGTTTGAAATAATTATTAAGGGTATCAATTTGATTTCTGATTTGATTGACACTGATGTTGCTACCAGTACCAATGTTTTCGCCAGTTTTATGAATAACATGTACTACAACAGGAATGACATAATGTACCATGTTAGGCGCTAAAGCACGTTTGTTGTTGTTTAATTGAATGGTTCCTTGAATTAAATTTTTAGCTTTTTGATTGTTGTCAATGGCTGTTTTCTTTAATTGAGAGAGGTAAGAAGAGTTAATTTTAACTTTAGCCCTGTGCAGGCTGTCGAGCGTGCAATGGAGTTGTGCATTTACACTAGCGAGTAAGCAGAGTGTAAAAAGTAAGGATGTGATTTTTTTCATACATTGTTTTGGTTTAGTTTAAAAAATATAAAACACAAAACAGTATCCAAAAGTTGCTTGAAACAAAAAAGGCATACTGCCATTTTGTTTCATCAAGTCATGGTCCTGCAAGACCAACAAAGTATGAAAGTAAAAGGAGTATGCCATACGGCACACCCTCAAATACATGTTTCACTTTGTTAAAATTTGCAGGTTTAGACTTGAAAACTTGTACTGTTTGAGTAAATAAATTTTAGCAAAT
>CAYVDH010000154.1:0-8574 GCA_964450355.1 uncultured Flavobacteriaceae bacterium | reverse complement strand
TTATTTGGGTATTTAGTTTTGATGTATTTTCCCTTTTTATTAAATACTTGAATTGAATCTAATACAAAATTTGTATAAAATTCTTTTTTTTCACGAAAAGAATGATTTTTGGTTATAAATGTCAATGTATTACTGTTTTTATCGTATTCAAATTTTTTGAATTTATTGTTTTTGTGTTGCATGCTAAAACTTTCTTTATTGCCATCAGTATCATAAGCTAATAAATATTCATTTTTATAAGGATTTGTTTTAATTTTAAAAGTATCCAAAGTATAGATTGAATCAATGACAATGACATGGTTTTTCATGTATCTAAATAACTGAAAACTTTTGATGGTGTCACCTTGATTGTTGTTGATGGTTAACTTTGAGCCTAATACTGGAATCTCAGTATCATTATTAGACCATAACGCTATACATACTGAATCATTAGGTTGAAGAATTGTTTTATTGGTTAAATTAATGGCATCAAAATAACTATAGATATATGGATTGATTTCAGTAAAATCATAGTAATTGAACATTTTTTTTAAATATAATTGCTCATTTGTGGTATATTTTCTAAAATGTAAATCATTAGTGTCATGTAGAAAATCTCTTATTCCTGAGTATGGAAAAAAAGAAGTCATGTAACCATCAAGATTTAAAGTGTCAATTTTGTAAAGTATTGTAACAGGTTGATTTGACGTATTTTTGATGTATAAATAATAAAACACACTACAAGATTGGCACCATGTCATGAGAATTACAAAGATTAAAACATAGATGAATTTTTGAATCATTTTTTTTCTGTTGTTAATTTGCTTTTTTTCTCATTGTCCAAAATCCAAATTGTTCTCCAATACATTGCTGTTATTACAGGATAATACATCCATATATAAAACGTATATCCATGATGTCTTCCTGCCTCTTCACCAATAACATATTCAATTAAATCATATGAATATAAATAACTTAAGAAAATTAAAATTGGAATTAACAAACTGCCTATAATGACAACAAGTGAATATTTTTTATTTACATATAGTTTGCGAAACTTATATGTATAAAATATATGTAAAATGAATAATATAGCCCATGCAATTATTGCAAGTCCCAATGGTTGTACTATAATAAGTACATTTGCAATTGGATTTACTTTGGGTGAATAAGAGAATTCAAGAAATTCATCTTTTAATTTAGTAAATTTCCAATTGTTCTTGTTTAAATATTTTGTTTCTATAGGTTCTCCAATATTTGATGAAAGTTGTTTAATTGTACCTTCTTGTTCAACTGTTATATTTAATTTACCAAATGATTTCCAAAATTTAGCTGGTGTTAAGGAATATCTAAAGCTATATTTTTTTATCCAGCCAGATTTATTTGTCCAAACATTTGCAACGTATTCAACTCTTACTTTATGAACACCTTTGGTGATATTGGTTTCAAAATATTTTAGTTGATTTAATTGATAAATGTAACCAAAGTTTTTATTCCAATATATTGTCACACTATTATTTAAGTTTTTAAATCCAGAAAAAGGGGAGTTTTCAAAATTTGTGTATTTTTCAGGAATATCTTGAATTGTTATTTGTTGATTGTCAACCCATATTAAAAAACTGTCTTTATAATCTTTTGCATAAAATAATAAAGGAATTTGTTTGCCAGAGTGGTCACTTTTAATAGTGTACTCAACTATAAATTTGGCAGTTTTGAATTCTTTATCAATTTTGATGAGTATATACTCTTCTAAAATGTTTATGTCTTTGCTTGAATATGCGGAACTTGACATAGTTCCTTCAATAATTGGGGATGCCATATTTGCATAAGCAAAAGGTGTAAAAATGAATAAAAGTAATGTTAAACCTGCTTTAAATATCATTGTTAGGAGATGTTTTTATTCCTAGGTTTTTTTAAGTTAACCAAGTCAGTTGTATAATTTAAATTGACAAAATACTTAATAATGTTAGCTTCAATTATTATAAATGTTTTATTATGTTTACTTCCTTCCAATCTTGTATTTTTTGTTTTGTCTTCTCAAATCCAATTAGTTTAGGGTTGTTAATAAAATCTATTATTTCGTTATTGCTTATTAAAAATACTTCACCATATCCACCAAAATGGAAGTGTTTTTTATTTCTTTGTTCTATTATCCATTCTAAAACAGAAGTTTTTAATTGGTCGGAACAATCAATTTTGAAAACTGGTATTCCATTATTATTGATTTCTTGAAGTGTTTTGTAAACATAATATCGCGATATCATCTCTGTCCCAGACCAATTAACTTTTAAATACATTATTATAAGATTGTTTTTAATGGTATTAAAAAATGATTCCTCAGAAGTAAGAGGGATTATACAACTGTTTATTTCCATGGTGTCTAACAAGTCATTTGTTATAGTAGAAATATTATTGCTTTTCATATTTTTGTTCTGGCTAATTTTAAATTAAATTACTGATATAATCTTTGGTATTGAACTTTAGAATTATCCATGCTAATGATTAAACTGTCTTCTGTTAATTTTAAAATTAACCATTTGCGTTTCCCAAATACATGTTTTGTTTCTTCAAAAAGTGTATCTCCTTTCCATTTGTATCTAAACTGTTTAATTTTGGGGGAATTCATCGTTTCATTGTTTTCAATATAACCAAAACTGTCATTGATGAAATTAATTACTGGTCCATTATCAAACATTTGCCATTTCCCAATTAACTTGTGTTGCTTTTTACACGATAAAAACACCGTTAGAATCGTGCATAGAATTAGCATTGTTTTAGCCATTTTTAACTAAATAATTGAATTGAATATTTAACTTTTTGATAGTATTTAAGGTGGTTAAAATTACAATTTAATGATTTTGTAAGTTGATTTTATACCGTTTATATTGATTTCAAGAAGGTATATTCCAGGATTTATTGAGCGCATGTCTATTGTGTTTGACGTATCGCCTTTAAATTCTGTAGTATATACTAATTGTCCCATCGCATCATGTATTTTACATGCAAATGATGAATTATTTTTAAATTCAATTTTAAGGATGTCACATGTTGGATTTGGAAATATTGTGGCATCGTTTAAGGATAGGATGTTTGAAATGGATAAAGGATAATTACTTTCTTTGGCTCCTATGTCTGGATTGTTTCCCTGAAAATCATAGAATCCTTTTATTTTAATGCCTGCATCAATCAATGCACTGTTTTTCAATAATTGAAAACCTCCAATACCATTGCTGTTAAACAATGGATTGTTTTGCATGGGGGAATTAATTTCAATGTTAGAACTGCCAGAAATTGAACGAAGCTGGTTTTGTAAGGAATTAACATCATTAATGTCTGTGCAGTTGAATTGACCATGAATGTGCTTGGCTACAACAATCGGTGATGAACTGTTGTACGAATAGTAATTATCGTGATGTGATGACAATTGAAAGTTGCTGTTTTCTGTGCTATTTCCTAGATTAAAATAATAGAAGGGATGGCTGATTTGATGAGTATATGAATTGTTTATAAACAAAGCTTGTTTCCACTCAGATTTCCAAGATGTAAAAACAAATCCAAGAGTGTCGTATGAATGAAACGTGTTGTTAAAGAAATACAGATTTCCTGGAGGTAAATTGCCTTGGTAACCTGAGTTGGTTTTTATGCCAATGCCTTGGCCTTTGTAGTCAGTCCCAACGGGATGACAGCCAATAAAATATGGGTCGTCTTGCTCATTGATTCTGCCTTTCATTCCATGAAATACATTGCGGTAAAAATACCGAGGACCTATCAATGGTGGTGCAGCAGAAATTCCTGACATTGGTCTGATGATTTCATTGTTCCAAGCCCTTAAATTGCACCACAATCCATCGCATTCTATTGCATCAAAATTGTCAATAAAAACATTGTCATAAATGTCAATTTCTTCATTGAAACCTGATTCAAAATTGCCTACCACTCCAGAGTTTAGCCCATCAAAATAGTTAGAACGAATAACTCCTTGTTTTGATAAAGGAACAAATATTGCAGATGTTTCAACAGTCCTTCCTCTTGATGAAGATATGGTGTTAAAAATGGAATGAACATAAAACAACGATTTTTTAATCATGGCATGACTCCATTTACCAACATCGTGTTTAAACAGGCAATTTTGAATGGTGTATTGATTGCATTCATTGCTAAAAGAAATGTCACTGTTGTTGAATTCGAATTTGCAACTATCAAAATATACATGGTTTATGTTTCTTAAATCAAATACTGAAGCGGAGTATGAATCATCTGAACTTCCAAGTGGATTTAAAACAGGTTTGCCAAAATACTTAAAATTAATTCCTTTGATTTTTAGAAATGCGTTTTTGTTGTTGCCATATACAGTTAGAAAATGAAGCGCTTTAGAAACTACTACAGTTTCATTGTTTGGGTTCATACCTGATTGAGTTTTTATTGATATGGAATTTTGATCTCTCACAAATCCATCGTAATCAAAATCAAGAGCTGCTAAATTATAACCACCAAGCAGTATTTCAGGAGTAATAGAAGGATATGGATACAATGCTTTATCCCCCATGACGCAAATATTTGAATGTTCAGAACCAGAAGGTATTGTTGTTGTATATAAATTGGGTATTGAATTGTGTAAATTCCAAGTAGATGTGATGATTTGCCCACCATTGATTACTGGGTGAGCATTGGGTGCTGCTATGATTACAATGGGAGTGTTTTCGGTACAATGATTATTAATCGTCAAGCTTAAACCATTGCTTATAGAATAATTGCCATCAGTTAATAGGATAGTGGTTCCGCATGAAATCAAGCCTGATGAAAACAAGGTAATGAGGTTGCCTGGATTTGATTGTGAATATTGTGTACCAGAGCCATTAGGTGAAACCCACTTGACATTGCTAGTTTGAGAAAATACAGGTGAAGTATTGGTGCTTTGTTGCATTACTGGTAACACATTGGAGTTGATGCCCTGATAAATTGTCACACGGACATCGTAGGCAGTGCCTTCATCCAATAGAAACAAACTTCCTCTGAATTGCTCAGTTCCAGAAATTGTGATTTTATCTGGCTTAAATCCATGGAGCCATTGAGATTGATTTGAATTTTTGTATTCTATGCTGCAACTATCTGCGTTAGAAATGTTAGTAATTTTAACACCCATGGAATGAATCGTTGGAGTTAATTCAACTTGTTGAGCTTTTACTTGAATGACCAATAACAAGAAGAAAATAATAAATGTATATTTCATGTTGAAGGGAATTTGATGTTTTTCAATCATATTTTTATTTTATTTTATTGCTTTTTATTTTGTTAACTACCTCCTCCGCATCCACCACATCCACTACAACCACCGCAACCACTGCCGCCACAACCTGAGCCTCCGCTGCTGCATCCACTATCGCCACTGCAACTGCTGTCGAAACTGTCAGAAAAATTGTCAAAACTGTCCCAATTTCCACCATAACAACCGCTATCACTTGTGTTGTCTTCTTGTTTATTCAGCTCTGCTAAAATGTCTTTATCTATTTGTTTGATTAAATCAATCTCAATATTGGTCAAAAGTAAAACATTGCCATGAATTGATTTGATGGTGTCAATAGCTTTTTGAGGGTTGTTTAAAATTAAAGGAGGGAGTTGTTTTTCGAGTTGAGAAATTTCAACTTCTATCTCATTTCTCAAATTTTGCCCTGTAGATGTCAAACTGAAACCTCCAAATATTGATTGCATTAAATTGCGATTAAAACACCTATCAATTTTTGGACTTAGTCTTATAACTTGATGTAATTTACTTTCTGATTTTGCATTTTGATAAGCAATTTTAACTAAGTGTCTGAAAAGAATTTGAATGCTTTCATTTTTTTGAAATGGAGCTAAAAATATTTTTTCGTGATTAAGAGGTTGGTGTATTTTAAAGTTTTTTCCTATTTCAATGTATTTGTAAAAACGAACTGCTTCATTGCTGTTAGCTTGTCTTTGAACTTCATATACTCTTAATACTTGCTTCAATACCAAATCCATGAAAGTCAACTTTAACAATTCTTTGATGTATGCATTTTTGTCCTTAAGTATTAATAAAGTTTCGGCAGGTGAAAGTACAGACAGTTGTTTCATTATTTGAGGATAGATGGTTTTTTAATTACCCAATTTTGTTTGAGATTAACGCGTAAAAAATGTATATCAGAAAAACGGATTTCACTATGAGGCCAAATATCAATTGGAGTTTCGTGACCAAAAATGGATTGATACAACAGTTTTGTTTTTTCATACCAGTCAGTAAACTTGTTGTTTTCTGATTCTCCACCTTTAGTAGGACCATGATGAATTTGTTTGTTTAAAGTGTTTTTGCAGAAGTCGGTCCAATAGGAATGAGTGTATATCAAATGCAGATGCCATACTTGGTCCACTTGGTCTGATGGTGTTAACGGATGATTGGCAACACAAAGCAGAAACATGAACTTTTTATACTCCTCAATGGTCCTCAAGGCATATTCCATTGTCCATCCATTTTCTCTAGCTAGTCGGTCAGTAAAAGTCAAAGAAATAGCAGGGTCATCCAATTCAAAAGCTCTTATATTATTCCAAAGTGATTCTTGTTCTGTAGTCATTAAATTGGATGTTTTTTATTTTTTATCAAGTCACTAACTTAAAAGTACAAGTTGATTAGCAAATATATTAAATTTTTTTAAAGATTAATAGATAAACTGATACTCGATTTATGCAAATATTTTTAGTGGAATTTGCACATCGTCCATATTTAAGGTGTTTTATATTCTATGAAAGTTATTTTATTGTCTTTAATACATATCAGCCCAGTATTTTGATGTTTAATGATGTTCTTGTTTTCGTCAATTGATGCCCAATTTTCTTTGTAAGTTGTCAAAATTATATTTTTTTGTAAATGAGTTGATGCACTATTAAATGAAATTTTTCTTTTAAGCAATGTATCAACAGGAACAAGTTTGAAATTAATGTGCTTGGCTAAAATTATAGCAGAATCTGTAGAATAGATTGAATATAAATTGTCATTGTAAGGAAATACAGAAATTGTTTTAGTGCTGAATTTGTCGCTATAATATTTAACACCTTGTGGAGTCATAGTATCAAATAGTTTTAAAGGATTAATGCTGTCATTCGCCCACCAATTGCAATGTCTTTTTTTATTTTTATCAGTTAGTTCATATAGGTATTTGGGTTCATTGATAGAAAGGTAATCAGAAAAGCCACTCAAATGGTGTAAGTAGCTACTTACAATGTAATTGCCTTTAAATTTTAAGACTTGTTGAACACAAGTTGCTGGAAAAGAATAGGTCTTTTTTGTTTTTTTATTTAAAAAAAATACAGAACCTCCCCATTCTCCAATAGAACATGCATAAACATAGTAAGTAGAATCATTATAAAAAGGCAGACCGTAATTAAAAGGCTGATTTTGGTATTTTTTTAATTCAAACCCATTGTCTAAAAATAAAATTTCTTTATTTGTTGAAAGTAAAATGGTATCATTATAAGTATTTAAGGACTGAAATTCAACTTTGGAAAATTTATCAATCAAGCTGTCAACTTTATTAAAGCAAGAATCAAGAATCACTAATTTGTTATCCTCTTGTAAACAAAGAATGTATCCATCGTAGATTAATGCTGAACGAATGATTGTATCTCCTTTCAGAGATTTTATAGATACAATAAAATCTGTTGATATAATATTCTTTTTTTTACTTGTGCAAGCAAAGAAAAATGTCAAGAAAATCATAAGAAATAAAGGAGATTTTTTATTCATTTTATAAATTAATTTTTTAGAACATTTTATAGATTTAATTGTTTAAAAAAACTGAAACTATGTCTTTTGGCTAGAGGCTGTTTCAATCAGTTATTTATTTCATTGATATCAATACTTTTCTTTTCGGTAGCTGTTGATATTGTCAGTTTATTTCTGGTCAAAATTATTTTGTCATAATAGGGGTAAATTGCATTTAGCTCACTTATGTTCAATTTTAAAATTTTTGATTTTCTAGTCAATAAATTTTCTACTTTAAAAACAACTTTGTCTTGGTCGATATACACGCTGTCTATATAAACTATGTTGTTATTTATGCTGTCTGTTTCTTCTATATCCTTGTCAAAATAGATGAAATCATTAGACTTTTTTATCGGAATAAAAACATGTCGAGATTGTGCCTGCGAACACCAAGTCATCATAAAAGCATATTCATTGTTCGCCCATTAAATTTCACTTGGGACTTTAGCTGGAATATTAAGTTTTGATAAGTTGTATTCCCTTTTCTGACTTCCAATTGTCAGTAAAATTATGATGTTTAAACTGTCATTTTTAACACTTATTGATACGCTATCAGAATTATAGATGTTGTCTGTATATACTTGTGTATTTGACAAGAAAGACTCTTTAGCAATTAACGAATCTAAAACATTCTTCTTTTTACCCGAATTTTTATTCTTACAACCGAATATTAAAAAGAATAATGTTAATATGTATAATTGCGGTCTCATTATATTGGCTTTTTACTTTTTGAAACTATAAGAAGGGCATGGGATAAGCATTCATTTTATCCCAGATTACGCATTAGAAAAAAAGGTTTAAATTTGAGTTCTAAAATCCTA
>CAYVDH010000153.1:0-8711 GCA_964450355.1 uncultured Flavobacteriaceae bacterium | reverse complement strand
GCTTTTATTTACTTTGTATTAATTTCTATTTTTAATCATAACTCCGCAATATTTCAATGCCATCCTATCATGTAATTGAGGTTATAAAAAAAAGGCATAAATTTGACCAATGAATAAAAAACTATTTTGGTCAATCATAGTACTGATTCATATAGTGTTTTTTGCAAAACAATTGTTTTTTAAACATTCAATTATAAAAGACGGCATTGAATATCTGTTTGCTGCTGAGAATCTTATTAATCATCAAACATTGTATTCGTGGGATTTAAAAGATAATTATGAACTAAAATGGTTAACTAAAAGGCCTTTTTTATATCCTTCAATTTTAGCCTTTTTCAAACTCCTCAGTTTTGGGAATATACATCTATTTGTATTTCTCATTTTATTAGTCCAGAATTTAATCAGTATTTTCTGCATTCATTTAGCTATTAAAACATTAGAAAAACTACATGTTAAAATCAAACTAAAATGGGCATTGATTTTTATATTGATTACACCTGCGCAGTTTATTTATGCCAATTTAATTATGACAGAAATTTGGCTACAATGCTGCTTAATCTGCCTAGTTTATATTCATTTTAACAACCAATTCCAGACATCTAAAAAAGTACTTTTATTAGGTTTGTGCATCGTTGCTGCCATGTCATTAAAACCTGTTATGGCTCCATTTGCTTTTATTTTCCCTTTGTATTATCTGATTATCAAACAAAAAAAATTGATTCCTCTGTTGTTTTTGCCTTTGTTTTTTTATTTTGGCAGTAATTACATCAACTTAAAACGAACTGGTTATTACCATTATTCCTCAATAAGCACTATCAACCTATTGCAATACAACACTTATCTCACTATCATGAACAAACATGGCATCGATTATGCCGATTCCATAGTGGATAAAATCACCTACGATTCTAAACAACTGAATTCTTATAAAGAAGAACAAGAGTACCGACAAATGGAATGTAAAAAAATCATTAAAGACAACTTAGGACTGTATGCTTATTTACACCTCAAAGGCATGTTAGTTTCTTTTATTGACCCTGGCAGATTTGATATTACTCAGTTTTTTAATTTAAAACACAACGAAATTTTAATGTATGAAACCAATACTGGAAACAAGTTTGAAAAATTAAAAAAAATATTTTTATCTCCTATTGGCTTAGTCTTGATTTTATTGATTCTAGCAAATGTTTTTAAAGCCATTTTCTATTTAAAATACCTTTTCAGCTCTCCCCTATTTAACAATCAAAAAATAGCGTTAATCTTAATACCAGCATACATCATTACACTAACTGGAATCATAGGCACCAGTAGATTTCTTATTCCTTTATTTCCAATTTTATTTATCATTTTCCTCATTTCTAATCAAAAGAAAGCATGAAAAAAACCATCTTAATCATCATTTTATTGCAATTAAAATTTTTAACTGCTCAAATCCCACAATACAGACTTAGCCATTGGAAAAAAGCTGGAATAATCAATTTAAATAACACATCAAATGTTATATATGCCGAAGATTTTGGGTTAATAGGGAACAATACCTACGTCAATGATACAGCTATTTTAAATGCTATAAATTCACTTGGATCAAATGGTGGAATCATTGAATTTAATGAAGGTACTTTTTTATTCAATCAACCCATAACATTAAAATCAAACATCACGTTGAAAGGAAAAGGGAATAAGTCCATTTTAAATTTCAACTTAAATCATGAAAACACAAGCTGTATAATTATATCTGGCAATAAAGAAACAGATATTTTCCCATTATTAACAACTGAAAAAAAAGACAGTATTTTGAATACTGCAGGACCACATCAGATGATAAAAGGGGATGTTTTTCAAATATTTCATCAAGATAGTTTTTTGGCATTTAGCAGTTGGGCAAGAGGCAGCATTGGGCAAATCTGTTACATTGAGGACAGCATTAATTTATCACAATTTAAAATTACAACAGAATTGCGACAATCTTTTATTCCTGCAAACAATTCAAGGTATGTAAAAATAAAACCAATTAACAATGTAAGCATTCAATGTCTTAAAATCATAAGATTGGATTCTACAATAGGACAAACATCTAATATAGAATTTAACTATGCTACCAATTGTTTGATTAAAAATGTGCATTCCGAAAATTGCAATTTTGGACACATTACATTTAATCAAAGTATTCACAATGAAGTAAGCAATTGTTATTTTACTAAAGCATTTGCTTATGGTGGTGGTGGGCAGGGCTATGGAGTAGTATTACAAAGCACAAGTGGTGAAAATTTAATAACCAATAATAGATTTGAACACTTAAGACATTCTGTTTTGTTGCAAATGGGAGCAAATGGGAATGTGATATCTTACAATTATTCATTAGACCCCTATTGGGAAAGCACTGTAACTAATTCTGCAGGAGACATGGTATGCCATGGCAATTATGTGCACCATAACTTATTTGAAGGCAATGTTTGTCAAAACATAGTGATTGACAATAGCCATGGTAAAAATGGACCTTACAATACTTTTTTTAGAAACAAAGCTCAATTATATGGCATTGTTGTCAGTACAAATCAGGATTCCATTAATTTTATCGCCAATGAAATCACCAATAATACTTTGTTTATCTTTGGACAATTCATTACTCCAGGCATAGGCCATATAGCAATAAAAAACAACATCAAAGGGCAATTGCAAACAGGCAACAATTCCATATCTGAAGCATCTTTATACTTAAACAAAAAACCAAATTTTTGGCTCAATAAAAACAATTGGCCTTGCATTGGACATCCAACAACTTACAACAATGGAACTAACACAGCATACATCATATACAACGATTCCTCGAATCAAAACAATTGCTTTTACAGTCCAAGTCAACTAGTGCAACTTGTTTCAGAACAATATTCTTTGCCTTATCCAAATCCATTTAATAATTTTATTGATTTAAATCATCAAATTTCGGGCTATAAACTTTACAGTTGCGATGGCAAACTAATTCAAGAATCTAAAGAAGAGACTCAAAGAATAAATACCCCTTTTTTAGAAAATGGAATTTATTATTTAAACATTGAAAATGCAATTTTTAAACTTATAAAAGGTGAATAGTAAAATTACCTCAACAAGGTGATTGTACCTCTGAAATGGAATAAATCATTGTTTTCATATTCCCCATTGACTGTCCAAATATAGACATCTTGTTGGCAGTTTTCTTCTTTAAATGTTCCATCCCAACCATCGTATAATTTAGTGGTTTCGAATAATTTTTCTCCCCAGCGATTGTACACTCTAAAGACATAATTATTTGGTTTAACATTCATTAATGTTGGATAGAATTCATCATTCACTCCATTTTTATTAGGAGAAAAACCAGATGGCGCAAATACATTTCCAGGCTGTAACACATTTAAATATTCTGGTTTGAACAATGTATCTGTACAACCCATATCTGAAGTGGCAATTAATTTTACACTATAAGTTCCTCTTTGCCCTATTTGGAAAGTTGGATCTCTCAAAACACTTCTATTAATGTTATTACCTAAACTGTCGTACAAATACCAATCATGTTTAATGCTACCATAAGATAAATTTTGCAATCGAAAAATGGCATTAGGTAAGTTTAAATATTGTCTTGATGATATAAAATCAGCATGAGGTTTAGGATGAACAGTGATCATGTATTGCTGAGTAAACGATGAAGTTCCTCCAGTACCTGTAGCCCTTAAAGTAACATCCCATCTTCCGGGGAATTCAAAAACATGTTCAGGATTTTCCACAAATTCATCGGGAGAACCATCATTAAAAATCCATTGGAAAGTGTGAGCGTTAGAAGTTTGATTAGTAAATTTCACTTTCAATGGAGCACACCCTTCGTAAACATCAGCAATGAATTTTACAATTGGTTTAGGGTCTTCAATGTATATTGTTTTAGTCACTACATCAGAACATTGTTGATTGTATGCAGTTAATTTTACTTCTACAGTTCCAGCTTTTGTGTAAGTATGGTCAAAGAAACTAAATTGATTAGATATTGGGCTACCATCTCCAAAATCCCATTCATATCTCAATGTATTTAAATTGACCGATTGTATTGTAGTTAAATTATCAAACTTAACTACAGCATTTGGTAATTTTGGTTGGTTAGGTGCGTAATTAAAATTCGCTTTTGGCCTTTCAATCACTCTGAACAAATCTTTTCCATCAGAACTATCTACACAACCATCTTTATCATATCCATAGAGCATGATTTGGTACAAACCAAATTTATTGTAAACATAATTTGGATTCACTTCGTTTGACAATCCTCCATCGCCAAATTTCCAAAAGAACCTAACAGAATTGGTAGATTCATTAGTAAATTCAACCACTCCTTTTTCACATGATTCAAGTGGTTTTTTATTGAATTTGATGACTTGTTTTGGTTTTACTTTGATGATTTGAGTTGCTGTATCAGCACATTGGTAATTATTTCTAACTACCATTTGAACATGGTAAAATGTATCTTTTTCTTTAGATGATGGCAGCACTTTGACGAAACTAGCAACAGTATAAAATGAATTATCATCAAAAGTCCATTCCACAGAGGAGCTGTTTTTTGAACGGTTGATGAATTGATACAGACCATCATCACATGGGTCGTTTCTTTGAGCTCTTAATTCAGCTACTGGCATTGGATAAACAGTGACATAATTTACACTAGTATCTAAACAATTAAATCTTTTTCTTAATAACACTATTTTTTCTAAAAAAGCAACATTTGATGGATTAACATACACGTGAGTTACTGTATCTGTATAAGCTTGACCTGTATTGTCTCCAAAATCCCAAGATACTGTTTTAAATCGTTTAGAATTATGACTCATGTTCACTTCTAAATCAGTACAACCAACAGTTTTATCTAATGTAAGTAGCTCAGTAGGTTTTGTCACTAAATAAATCTTTTTTGATACAGTATCATGACAACCAGTAGAAGAGCTTATTCTTAGAGTAATATTGAAACTGGTATCTTTTCCATTAGTAATTACCGAAGTGTACTTCTTTTTAGGGTTTACTGATGTAGAATAGGTATTATCACCAAAATCCCAGTTGTATCTAAAACCACCAAGTGATAGATTTAATATGTTGGCAGTTTCTCTTGAACAAGTAGAATCTTTCCCAAATTCAAATTCAGCAATGGGTCTTCCTAACACAGTTACTTGTTTATAAATAGTATCACTTAAACATCCATAAGCAGAGGTAACGCTGTGAGCAATCACATAAGTAGTGTCAAATAAATTAATTCCTGGCAACAAAATGGTATTGGTATTTCCGTTTTGATAATTCACTTTTTCTACTCCCCAATAATACAAGCTTGGATTCACCGAATTATCTGTAACATTGAGCAACAAAGGTGCACAAGCTTTAGTTGTTGAAACATTGAAATTAGAAATTGGTTTAGGATAAACAGTTATTTGTTGAGTTGCAGTGTCTTTGCAACCATACTGACTAGTGGCTTCGTACCAGACTGAATAATTCACATTTACATTGCTATTATTAATGTAAACTGTAGAGTCATTTTCGGTGTAAGATTGATAATTGTTTCCAAACTTCCACACATGAGTTAAAGGTCCATTATCAAAGGATTGAGATGAATTATTAGTAGATACAACTAGAGGAGTACATCCATTTAACCTATTCAATGTAAACTGAGCTAAAGGGTCAGGGTGAACTGTTATAGGCACTCTTGTAGTATCAGAACAACCGTGTTCACTTATGCCTATCAGCTGAACATTGTATATGGTATCTCTGTATTTAGATGCCTTAAACACATTGGTAAATGACATAGAACTAGCCGTATTTCCATTATTACCATCCCATCTAAAACTCATGATTTGAATACTACCTGTGTCTTTTGGACTGGATTGATTTGTGAATTTGACATTTAATAATTGACAACCAGCTGTTACATCAGGCTTGAATTTAACCTCTGGGATTGGATATACTTGAAGTTGTTTATTAATAGAATCAGTACAACCATTTTGCGTTGTTACTTTTAATGCGATGTTGTAAAATGAATCACTGTAATTGCTAGGATTAAAGATAGATGAAGGATTTGCTAAAGTAGATGAATTTCCATTATTGAAATACCACTTAAAAGTCAAAGTATTAAAATTGTCGTTATTATTTGTTAAAGATTGGTTTGTAAAATTTACGCTTAATGGACCACAACCAGCAGAATTATCCATAGAAAATTGACTTGTTGGACCAGGAAAAACTTTGATTAGAGTTGTTACAGAATCCTTACAACCTGCCCAGTTTTCAGAAACTAATTTAACGTGATATATACTGTCTTGTCTTTTTGCCGAATAGTAATCTGTACTAGGATTTTTAGAATTTGAAAAAGTCCCATTTCCTAAATCCCAATATGATTTAACACTGAATTTTGAACTGTTGTTAAAATTCACTTTTAAAATCCCACAACCTGAATCTCTATTATCAATAATTGCTTCAGGATTTTTAGATGTGAAAAACACTTTTTCAATTGAATCACCTTGGCATGAAGATGCGCTGGTGGCAATAAGTTTTAATTTTATAACAGTAGAATCAGTAGTAATGGTAGTATCATTAAGAGATGATGCAGTAGAGATTAAAATTCCATTGGCATACCATCTGTAATCTTTCCCAAAAATAGTGCTGTTACTAAAAGTAAATTTAATGGGATTACAACCATAATTTTGATTTATATCAAACAAAGCTTTAGCACCTGGTTTAATTCTTAAATTATGTGTTGCGGTATCTCTACATCCTGCGGGAGATATTGCAATCATGGTTGTCACCATATTTCCAGTATTGCTGTACGAATGTTTATTTACTCCAGTAGTGTAGGTTGTTTGACTAGAATTATCACCATAATTCCATAAAAACTGATTGGAATTTGTAGAAGAATTAATAAAAGACAAAGAATCGAATGTACACCCTACTGTATCTCCAGTTAAAATAGCTACAGGCAAATTATATACTGTAAAATTTCTTCTAAATGTATCAGTACCACAACTGTCTTTTACAACTAATCTTACAGTATAATTACCAGGAGTAGAATAAGTTTTTGAAGGAGGATTTTTGAGAGTACTTGAAGTGTTATCTCCAAAATCCCATTCATAAGTTGGATTATTAAAATAAGAGGTTGAATTGTTAGAAAATGATGTTGTATGAGGGACACAACCATTATTTATTGCCCCAATAGAAGCTGTTGGCCTTCCATTGACAACTATTGTTCTGGTTAAGCTAACGGTTGAACATTTATTAGACACGGTAAGCTTAACAGTAAAAACACCAGGATTATTAAATGTGTAATTTAAAATGGAATCGGTATAAGTATAAGTATTAGAGCCATCGGTGATGGACCATTGCCTAGTAATGCCTCTGCCTTTAGAAGTATCGGTTACTCTGATACTTACTGGAGCACAACCCCTGTTTGTATTCAAGATAAAACCAGGTCTTGGGTAAAAATATACAGGAACTACATCCTTGAATGTATCATTCCCGCAAGCGTTTTTAGCTATTAACGTCACTACATAATCGCCTTCTTTTGCATATCGTTTATTTTGGTCAGCTCTGCTGGTAATCCAACCATTGGTAGTTCCATCACCAAAGTCCCAAAAATACTCTTTAATGTCGGGCAAAAGACAATATTTATCAGTACTTAAATTTTGAAATACCAAATCGCGAGTAGGGTCGCAAGTGTTAGTTACTTGCCATCTTGCTCTGTCTTTATCACTTACATCTATGGGATTCCAAGTAGCGATAGAAGATCCACAAACATTGCTTGCCGTAAGTTTAATGCTTGCACCACAAATGCCAGTTCGGTAAGTGTGATAAATTGTATCGTTAGCGCTGGTATATGGCAACACTGTAGAATCGCCCTCACCCCAATGTATTTTAAAGTCCGTAAGGTTAGAAATGTTGTAAGAATTGTTGATTATACGCAATCTGAAAGGCACACAACCTCTATTTCCCCCAGAGGGTGGACCAACAATACCAGCTGTAGGTTGACGTTGATTGTACACCGAACCATATACAGTATCGATACACGACCCATTAGTAGTTACAACTTTATATGTAAAAAATCCCAACGCTGTATATAGATGCTTCTTTTTAGTGTTAGGAGGTAAATCAGTTCCAGAAGTATCCATGGTTCCATCGCCCCAAAATATTTTTAATTTTTTAAGCGTGTCACTTGAGCTTACACTGATTCTGAATGTATCTGGATCAGAAATGTATTGAATACAATTTACCCATACTGGATTGATTAAATTTCCATTTGTTTGATCTTCTATTCTTTTGGCATTAGAAGACACTGTAATGCTACTAGCAGAACTCGAATCAATGCACCCTAATGAATCTCTTACAAATAATTTGATTGAATTTGAGCCTGTTTTTTTGAGCAATAATACGATAGAATCCAAACCAAGAGTAGAATCAATGGTAACGTTGTTTACTTTCCACCAATAACGAGCATTTCTGCGAAAATTCCCTGATGATGTATTTAATGCTTTTACTATGTTAGGTAAGCCACAAGTGTGGGTGACACTGTAAGTAAAAGATGGAGTGATGGTACATGAAAATCCTTTGTTTTCAAAAAGAAAAAGAGAAATAATTAATGAAAAAATTAAAAGTATTTTTTTTACCATCTAAACCTTTTTTTTAATGAAGTTTTTTCAAAAGTATAAAAAAAAAATTGAATAATTTTA
>CAYVDH010000152.1:0-8803 GCA_964450355.1 uncultured Flavobacteriaceae bacterium | reverse complement strand
AGTATTTTAAAATTTTATTCTTTAAAATACGTGTTATCAATGAGGTGATTGGTGTATATCTGCAATTTAGCTTTTAGTATAGTATCAAGTTTGTTTTTTAAAACTAATTCAGATGAATTTAACAAATACCTGATGCTGTCATTTGGAACATCTTTCTCTTGTGCATACATGATGGATTTGTTATTTGGGAAATATCTGTTACAATATGGGTATTGAATGATTTGATTAATGCCAACATCGTAATTTAATGATTGTCTATTTGTATGTTCGAAAATACTGTTTCCTAAACTAAAAAATTCATTCCCATTCCCTGTAATATGCATGATGGTAGGAAATACATCCAAATGTGAAACCGTTGTAGAATCTATAATTTGTGGAGAAAAATACTTAGGTGAATAAATTAAAAATGGAATTTCATATTTACCCATAGGTGAGTAAAAATATGAGTTTTTACTGTGCGAAGCATGGTCTGCGGTAATGATAAAAATGGTATTGCTAAACCAAGGTTGTTTTTCGGCTTTTTCAAAAAACAATTTTAAGCTGTAATCTGAATACCCAACAGCTTTGTGCAAAGGCAATTCTCCGTCTTTAAATTGATTTTTTAAATGGTCAGGAATTTTATAAGGATCGTGCGAGGAAAGTGAAAAAATAGAACTAAAAAATGGTGTTTTTTTATTGCTCAATTCCGTTAAAAAATAATCAAAATAGATGTGATCCCAAATCCCCCAATGTCCATCGTGATCGGACTTTGGATTTGGGTATTCATTCAATCCATAATAGTGTATGTTCCCCGATGATTTTAAGAAATTATCAAAACCCATGGACCCATTGGCAGTTCCATAGTAAAATGAACAATCATAATAGTTTTTTGATAAATAATGATGAACACCCAAAATTTTATTGGTTTGGAAAGGGCTATTAATAAATGCTGTTTCTGACAAGGAAGGAATTGATGCAAAAATTGCAGGAATACTCTCAATAGAAGTAGTTCCACATGCATAGGCATGTTCGTAAACCAACGATTTTTTTGATAATTGATCCAAAAAAGGAGTATATCGTTCCGATTTATTTAAAAAGCCACAATAATCACGACCAAAGCTCTCAAGAACTATGAGAACAATGTTAGGTTTACTTTTAAATAATGGTTTGTATGATTTTATAGGATTATAGATTGAATTTAATTCGTTTTGACTGAAATACACTTTCCTTTCTAATTTTGAACTGGCAATGCTGGTTATGAATTGGTTTCCTGAATTGATGGTTAAATTGATTAAACCTGGCTGAACAAAACGAGAGGCATCAAAACTTCTAAGTGGGCGAAGGTACAAACCACCACGCGCTCCTATAAACAATAGGCCAATTAATGACAACAAAATAGGCAAATGTTTCCATGAGAATGAAACACGGATGGATTTAATTTTTATTAAAAAATACCAAATAATGAGCAATAATATTATATATCCAATGAGTAAATACCAATAATGAATAAAATAACTACTGATGGAATTCGCTGGGTCTTTGATTAACTGAATCAATTCATATCCGCTGCGTTTTCCTTTTATTTTATAAAATTCTAAATCAATAAAATTGAGTAGTAGTAAAATGCCTAAACAGAAAACAAACATCCCATTACTTAAATGTTTCAACCAAGGTTGGGAAGAATAACGCACAGCAAAAAGCTCAGTAAGGTGGAAAGGGAGCAAAAAATAAACCACTGTTTGAACATCAAACCACACACCAAATACAAAAGAACTTAGAATCTGAGATGAACTATAATTTGAAAAGTAATGATTTAAATAGGCATAAAATGCTATTCTATAAAGCGTTAAAAAAAACAGTGCAAGTAAACACTTTTTAAACCACGCATTAAATGACTTTATTTGAAAAAATGAGGATGACAAAGTGCAAAAATCGTAAACAAACTTTAAAATAAAAATTAAACTAACTAAAAGCTTGTCGAAAAAACCGAATACTAAAAAATTAAACACATTTATATTGCCTAAAAAAATACTTACATTTGCAATATTAAAAAATGAACCAGAGATTAAATATAGCTATTATAGGTTATGGCAAAATGGGTAAAATGATAGAGCAGGCTGCTATTTCCAAAGGACATGCAATAGCTTGCATTATTGAGCAAGACTCAAATGATGAAGATTGGTCTAAATTAAAAAATGCAGAAATTGCCATTGAATTTACACAACCACACAGTGCGGTAAGTAACATTTATAAATGTTTTGAGTACAAAGTTCCAGTTGTTGTGGGAACTACAGGCTGGTATGATAGATATGATGAAGTAGCAAAAAAATGTGAGGAAATGAATGGTTCATTGTTTACAGCAACCAACTTCAGCATAGGTGTTAATTTGTTTTTTCACATCAATAAATTATTGGCTAAATCCATGAACCATCTTCCTGAATATTCTGTAGAAATTGAAGAAATTCATCACACACAAAAAAAAGATTCTCCAAGTGGTACAGCCATTTCCATAGCCCAAGGCATCATTGAAAACATAGGAAGATTAAACAATTGGGAACTTAGCAACAATGAAATTAAAGAAGGCGTATTACCTATCAATGCAATTAGACAAGACGAAGTTCCAGGAACTCATTTTGTGAAATATTGTTCAGATATAGATTGTATTGAACTTAAACACAAAGCACATAATAGAACAGGATTTGCCATAGGAGCAATCATAGCAGCAGAATGGAGCTTCAATAAAACTGGATGTTTTAAAATGGACGATTTAATAGGATTTTAACAAAAAACAGATTATAAAAAAATGCACCCAACCAACATACAATTATTTTTAATTTTTTACTTACCTCTTTACATTCTTACACACACTGGATTATTTTTATTGTTCAGAAAAGCTAAAATGAATCATGCATGGATGGCTTTTTTCCCCATTTTATGCTACATACCTTGGATTAAATTAACTGGCAGACCCAAAAAGTGGATCATTTGGTGTATTTTGCCAATATCTGATGTTATAGTATGGTACACACTGGTGATTGACATGCTTGAGAGTTTTGGGAAAAACAAATTTTGGGAGCAATTCCAAGGAGTGTTATTTCCATTTTATTACTACATCAAAATGGCTTTAGATAAAACTTGTACCTACTTGGGTCAATCCAGAGATATAGAACTAAGGCCAAAAATAGTCCCTAAAAAATCAACCAAGAGAGAATGGGCCGATGCCTTGTTCTTTGCTTTTATAGTAGCTTATCTGATACGCATGTTTCAAATGGAGCCTTATAAAATCCCAACATCTTCCATGGAAGATAGCATGTTAGTAGGCGATTATTTATTTGTAAGCAAAATGAATTATGGACCTCGTGTACCTATGACTCCAATTGCCTTCCCATTGTTTCATCAAGAATTTTATGGAACCAAAACCTATTCAGACATTTTACATTTCCCCTACATGCGTTTACCAGGATTTCAAAAATTAAATAGAAATGATGCAGTTGTATTCAACGTACCATGGGATCATTTAGATGAAACTGAAAGAGAACCAGATAAAATGCAAAACTATGTTAAAAGATGTGTTGGAGTACCTGGAGATAAATTAGAAATAAAAAATGGAGTGTTATACATCAATGATGTTATAGCTTTTCAATCTCCAAAGTTACAACATCAATATTATATTCGATTTAAAACAATAGCACCTACCAGAGAAGAATTGACCAAGAATTATGATATATATGACATGACCCAGATTGAGACTTTCACTTGGGCTCTGTCGATTTGTAAAGAAGATGTTGAAAAACTAAAAAAAGATTACGAAGTAGAATCGGTTGTTCAAAATGTTTATCCTGTAGGTGGAAATCATTTTATTGACCCAAACAGTGGAAAAGAATACAACGCTTTCATTCAATTAAAAAAGGGAGCTAAATTTTCTGACCAAGATTTAAAAGACCTAAACGTAGCTTACGTTCTTCCACTTAATAACAAACTAGATAGCTTATTTGTAATGATGGATAATCAATTAATTAAAAAATACAAAAACAGTAAAATTGATACAATTAGGATATTGAAACAATTAAAAGGACATTCTACAGATGCCTTTCCTGCTAATCTAGATATTTTCCCATACAATAAAGACAATTATGGTCCTGTGTATTTACCTAAAAGAGGCGAAAAGGTAAAAATAGATTCGAAAAACTTTTATTTTTACGAGAGAGCTATTAAACTGTACGAAAATAATCCAAGTTTTGAATTAAGAGGTAGTACACCTTATATTGATGGTAAAGAGATAAGTGAATACCAGTTCAAGATGGATTATTATTGGATGATGGGAGATAATAGAGATAATTCATTGGATTCAAGATTTTGGGGATATGTTCCAGAAGACCATATTGTTGGAAAGCCTCTATTTGTGTTTTTAAGCATACAATATGAAAACTTGGGAAAAGAACAAAAATTTGTTAAAGTGAGATGGAACAGGTGCTTCCATTTGATTAAGTAAACTTAAACAAAAAAAATCAAGCAAACATATCTGCCTTATTATCAGTAGTCTTTTTTTTTTTTACTTAATCCATTTGGTTATAAGTAAAAAAATAATTAAATTTGACAACTCATGCAACAATTTTTATGTAAAATTGTCTTAGTGTTAAATTTAGGCTGATGAAAATAAAACTACCATTAAAAAAACAACTATTTTTATTCGGTATTTTGTTGACTAGTTTCAACCATCAATTATTATTTTCACAAGGCACCACTGGTAAAGATTTTTGGATAGCTTACATGGCTCAAGATTGGGGTTGTTATTATAACAACTATTACAACAATGCCGACACTCCCATGTTGTTTTTATCATCGCAGTACCATGCTACAGTGAATATAAAAGCTGCAGGACAAAATTTCACAACTACTGTTACTTTAGAGCCCAATGTAACTAAAGGGGTTCAGTTGCCAAACACTGTTGTTTGCAGATATTCCGATTCTGTAACAGTAAACGGTGTAAATGTCAATTCCGATAGTTTAATTAATGTTTATGCCGTCAATCGGTTTTGGTATTCCAAAGGAGCTACTGTTGTAATTCCCTCTGAATCCATTGTAAAATCTCCTGAATACGTTGTAACTACAGCCAAGGATGGCTATGCTTGGGGTTGGTATTGCAATGGAAAGCAAATAAAATCCCCAGAGTTCACTATTGTAGGAATAGCCGATTCATCTGTTATAGAAATAGTTCCAACTGGTGCTTCATCGAGGAATAGTGCTGCTAACATTCCTTTTCAAATAACTTTAAAAAAGGGGCAAACTTTTCAGTACATAACTGTTGATGATGATTTAACGGGTACCATCATTAGAACAAAATACATTGAATCAAAATATGGTGTTTTTGCTGGAAACCGTCAAAATGTAATTCAAAGACAAATGCCAGGTGGGGGAACATGCAACAGCAGCTGGGACCACACATTTGAACAGATGACTCCAACCATTACTTGGGGAAACAATTACACAGCCATGCCTTTTAAAAGAAACCCTAAGGGTTATACTTTAAAAATTGTAGCTGCTGAGCACAATACAAGAATTTTTATCAATGGAACATATAAAACTACTTTAGGACAAGGCAAATACCTTGAACACGATGTTTATTCAGACACCATTGTTAGAATTACTGGTTCAAATAGAATATCTGTTGGTCAATTTACTGTTGGCAGTGGCTATTGGGGATCAGGTAACAATGATTGTCAAAATCATCCTACAACTTACATGGGAGATCCAGCTCAAGTACAATTATTTCCTGATGAACAATTTGGCAACAATGCTACAATCAATACAGTGAGTCAGAATCATTACTGGTGGTGGTACTATTGGTGGTGGAATCAGTACAAACCAGAACATTACATCAATATCATGACAAAAACCAGTGATACTGCTGATTTTTTATTGAATTATCGAAAAGTAAAAAACAGTGAATGGAAAACTGCTGCTAATTTTTCAGGATTTCATTTCGCTCAAATTTCAATAGACAGTGGAAGCCATTATTTAAAAAGCAACAAAGGTTTTTTAAGTTATGTCTATGGTTATTCTGCATTTGAAGGTTATGCCTATGCTGCTGCTGCTAACTTTAAACCCATTCAAAATAATTTCATTATAACAAATGCTCAATGCATTAGAGATACCACATTTTTTCAAACAGTATTAAACGACAGTTTTAGTAATTTTAGTTGGCATTTTGGAGTTAATGGTGCTACCGCCAATGGTATTAATGTTAAATACAAATACAAAGACACAGGTTGGTTCACAGTTAAAATGTTCTCGGAGCATGTAAGGACTGGAAAAAAAGACACCGTAGTAAAGTCATTGTACATTGCTGATACTAAAATTAAAAATTTATTCAATAAAGACACCGCAGTTTGTGGCCCTCTAAACATGATTGTTATTTCTAAGAATTTTAACATGGACAATGAATATGCTTGGAATGATGGATGGCCTGTGTATTATAGAGCAATCAAAACTCCTGGGATTTATTGGCTTGATGTAAAAGAAAGAAATGGTTGCGTTTACAGAGACTCTTTAGTTGTTGCAAATTATCAATTTCCTAAAGCTAGATTCAATGTTTCAGACACATTGTTTTGTTTCAATAAAAACAAAAATATAAAAATAAATAATTTCAGCACATCAAAAGATTCCATCATAAAATACACTTGGGAATATGGGGATGGAAATTCCAACAACCGCGATTCAATTCACTATTTTAAATATTCAAAACCTGGCTATTATGCAATTCAATTGTCTGTTTTAACTGAATATGGTTGCAGACACGATACGTTTAAAATTATAGAAGTGTTAAAATCTCCAAAACCAGATTTTGAATTCACTAAAAAAGATACTTGTTTTTACACCAATGGTATCAGTTTAAAAAACAATACTATCATTGATAATACCTTACACAAAAGATACAAATGGTACTTTAGCGAAGGATTTGTAGTTAGCAACAACAACCCAAGTGGAGTAAGAACTTATTCTAATCCTGGAAAATATTCCATTAATTTGATTTATGAAAACAACAATGGTTGTATAGATACTTTAACAAAAAAATTAGAAATATACACCCATCCTAAAGCTGAGTTTTCATTTCCTAGCACAGCATTTTGTGCTAGAGATTCCATGCAATTCAAAGCTCAAAGCGATTACCGATATACTGCTTTAAGATTTAATTGGACTTGGGGAGATGGCAATAAGACTAGTTCATATGATAGTTTCATAAAACATGTGTACGTTACAGACAATGTGTACAATGTAAAACAAGTAACTGTAAGTGCACAAGGTTGTAAAGACAGCATCATAAAATCCATCACTGTAAATTCAAACCCTACAGTTGATTTTATAATCAACAATGATACTCAATGTTTCAAAAACCATGTTTTTAATTTTATAAATACCACTACAGGTAAGACTAAAAACAGTTACACTTGGGATTTTGGAGATGGCAGTAACAGTAACGATAGTAATTATTTTAACAAAACATATAGCAAAGATTCAATATATCAAATTACCCTTACTGCTAATACCCTTAAAAGTTGCCAAAGTTCTGTAACAAAAACCGTGCGATTGGGTACTTATCCTAAAGCTAACTTCACTGTCTCCAAAGACAAACAGTGTTTTAAAAATAATTCGTTTAATTTCTCAAGTACTTCTTCCATTAAAAAAGGCACTATCAATACCTATCTTTGGACATTTGGAGACAATTCAAACGCAAATACAAGTTCGGTCAACAATAAAACATACAACACAGAAGACAGTTTCAATGTCAAATTAATAACCTATTCCGACTTAGGCTGTACAGATACTATCAGTAAACAAGTCATAGTATTTGCCCAACCTAAATCCAATTTCAGTATCAACAACAACACTCAATGTTTAAATGAAAATAAAGTAATTTTCACAAATTCTAGCACTTTAAAATATGGAACTTTAACGTATTTATGGAATTTTGGTAATGCTCAAAATTCAACAAGCAAAGACAATACAGTTGTGTATTCATCAGCCTCAAACTACAATGTCAGTTTAGTTAGCACCAGCGACAATGGTTGTAAAGACACCATAATCAAACAAGTTCAAATTAATGCGAGTCCAATTGCATCTTTCATTAATATAAAAGACAAACAATGTTTCAGGGATAACAAATTCAATTTCATTAATAATTCAAGTGTGGTATCAGGCAATATCACTGATAATTATTGGAACATGGGCGATGGCAATTCATTCAACCAAATTACACTTAACAATTATAAATACAATTCAGAAGACACGTTCAATATTCAATTAGTTGTTAAAACTAATAACAATTGTTATGACACAGCCTACTCTACTTCTGTAACTTTCCCTCAACCTAAAGCTAATTTCAGCATCAATGAAATTGTTCAATGTTATAACCAACAAAATTATATTTTCACCAATTCAAGCTCGCTTAAAGAAGGAACACTTACATATGATTGGAAACTTGGAGACGCAAGCACAAGCAACAACAAAGACATTGTTAAAAAATACACCAATGCAGGTCAATACTTAATTCGATTAATTAGCACTTCAGATGACAATTGCAAAGACACAATAACCCGAAGTGTAATACTATATGAAAGTCCAAAATCTAAATTTACCATTGATAAATCTAAACAATGTTTCAGAGGTAATGTATTTAATTTTGTCAATCAAAGTACTTACGTTCAAGACCCAATTGCTGTTTATTATTGGGACTTAGACAATGGCTTTACATCTAATTCTACTTCCATTCTTAATTACAATTACAATACTGAAGACACTTTCAATGTTCGTTTGATTGCTCAAT
>CAYVDH010000151.1:0-8851 GCA_964450355.1 uncultured Flavobacteriaceae bacterium | reverse complement strand
CTTATTTATTATATTAAAACTAAATTATTTTAACAGTACAAAGGTGCAATGATGATGAGGTAAGTATGTTACACAATTAGGGAGAATTGTTGTACGATTTGTGTAAAGGTTTATTCTTAAACGTTACTTTTTGAGATTATTCTCCCATCTTCCATTTCAATAATTCGTTGAGTGTTCTTGGCAAAATCATTATCGTGTGTTACTATGAGTAGAGCTTGCTGATATTGTTCTACTAATTCTCTAAAAACATCAAAAACAATATCACTGTTTTTTTTATCTAAATTTCCTGTGGGCTCATCACCCATAATAATAATTGGGTTATTGATTAATGCCCTTGCTATGGCTACTCGTTGCTTTTGCCCACCGCTTAATTGATTTGGCTTTTTCAATGCTTCCGATTCTATCCCTAATATTTTTAATTTTTCATACGCATTATGTTCTACTTCAGCTTTGCTTTTAGTATTTAATTTTAAGCCGGGTAGCATTACATTTTGAAGATTATTAAATTCATTTAACAAATAATGAAACTGAAATACAAAACCAATTTTTTGATTTCTTACCAAAGCAAGTTCAGCATCTTTTTTGTTTTTCATTGATACGCCATCTATGCTTAAATCGCCAGAATAGCTTGTATCCATTGTGGATAGTATATATAGTAAAGTTGATTTTCCGCAACCTGATTTTCCAATGATAGAAACAAATTCACCAGCATTTATGGTTATTTGAACTTCATTCAACACTTTTACTTCTTTTGGTTCATAAAATGATTTTGAAATATAGTTAGCTTCTAATAATTTTTTCGTTTCCATTATTTTCCTCTTATAATGTCCACTGGGTCTATTTTGCTTGCTTTTTTTGAAGGAAAATAACCAGCAAAATAGGTAGTGATTAATGAAAAAATAGCTCCAATTATGTAGAAAATTGGATTGTAACTTATGGGGTATGTTTTTACGGTTGGAAGCGATGCAGTACTAAAAGGAATTTGCGCTATAACTGCCGATAAACCAAACCCAAAAATTAAACCCAATACGCCCCCTACAATACCAATAGTTAATGCTATGAAGATAAAAATCCTATTCACATCTTTGCCTGAAAAACCAGTTGCTTTTAGTATCGCAATGGAATCCATTTTTTCATAAATCATCATATTTAAAATGTTGTAAATGCCAAATCCTGCAACAATAAGTAAGGTAATGCCTACTGCATAAGATATTAGTGTTCGTACAGAGCTTCCAGTTTCAAATTGCGAATTGGCAGTTTGTATATCTATGGCTTCGGTAGCATAAAGATGTTTATATTTTTTTGCTGTTGAAGGTGCCAAAGTTATATCTTTTAATTTTATTTGAATATCGGTGATATAACTATTGGGTTTGCCCATAATTTTTTGGCAAGTAGCCAAGGTTGTATAGCTTTGTACTTTATCTAATTCTTCAATACCCGATTGAAAAAAACCAACTACTTTTAATGGAAATATTTGACCTGTTACCGTAGTTATTTGAATGTTATCTCCAATTTGAACTAGCATTTTTTTTGCTGCACCAATGCCAATAATTATGCTGTAAGGTGTATTTTTTAAACTGGTAGTTTTACCTTCTACCACATAATCCTGAAAAGTAAACAACTTGTTTTCGGCATCTACATCAATGCCATTTAAAACACCTGTTAAATTAATAACGCCAACATTGTAAAATATGGGTGTAACTAATTTGGGGGCTACCCCCATTGCATACTTATCTTTTTTCAAACTGTTAATAATAGCTTCACTATTTCTAATGTCTAATAAATCGTTTTTGGGTTTTATGTGTTGAATAAAATTATAGTCGTTAGCAAACTCCAATGCTCTGTTGATGGGCTGAATTTTGGTTGGTAAAATTTCATTGTAAAGTCTAATGTGTGGTGTTCTATTTAAAATTAAATTGTCTAACATTTTGTTTAAGCCAGCCATAAAACTTAATAAAGTAATAAACATAGTAATGCTAAAAGTTACGCCAAAAGCAGCCACCATAGTTTGTTTTAACCTTGCAAAAAGCAACGCCATTGAAATACTTATAATTAATTTTCCATTCATTGCTTTGGTAGAATTAGTTCATCATCTTTATTTAAACCCGAAATAATTTCTATCATTTGAAAATCTTTTAGCCCAGTTTTTATTATTTTTTGTTTGCCTGATTTTAACATCACTACCGAATCATTCAACAAATAATTTCGTGGAATGAGTAACGCATTTTGTTTGGTTTCTATCACTATATTGGCTTCAAAAGAAATAGAAGGATACAATATGCTTGGTGAATTTGTAAAGGTTGCCTCAATAGTAAATGTTTTACTTTGAGCATTCATTATAGGATTTATTTTAGTAACAATGGCATTAAAAACCGAATCTTTATAACTGTTTAAAACCACCAAAACTTTCATTCCTTTTTTGATAGAAACGATACTGTATTCATCTACCTGCATTTCTAAAATATACACATTTTTATCCCCAACAATAGCTAGAGGTGTTTGTGGTGAAACCATCTCACCTTTGTTTATATTAATTTGATATATCTTTCCGTTGATACTGCTTTTTACAATATAATCATTGGAGTTTTTATAGCTGATTGATAAATTATTTTGAGCCTGTTGGGCAACAAAATTCAACGATTTTTTAAGGTCATCATATTTTTGCAATGCAGATTGGTAGGAAGTTTGAGAAGATTCAAATGCTAATTTTCGTTGTTCTAATTCAACCTTTGAACCAATTTCTTGATTCCACAAATTTAGTTGCCGATTAAGCATTAATTCATCGTTACTCATTTTTTGTTTGGCTAAATCGGCAAGGGCTTGTGCATCTTTTAATTTCCCTTGATTTATGGTAAAACCATTATAATCTGAAGCAAGAATTACATTTTTTTCTACCAATTTTTGCGATTCGTTGACGATACTAAAAAGTGGCGAACCAATTTTTACCTCATCATTTTCAGTTACCAATACTTTTTGAAGAATACCACTAACTGTAGAAAACACCTTGTATTGATTTTGGCTTTTAATAATTCCAGAAGCATAAACCGATTCGGTAATAGTTTGCTTTGTTGGTTTAATGGTTTCTTGCTTGTTGTTGCAGTTTACTATAAAAATTAAAAATGCAATTGAGGTTGCTTTCATTTATTTTAGTGCTTTGATAAAATATCTTTTTACAAAAGCCTTTTGTTGATGATCAGTCATTTTATCGGCACTTTTTATGTCAAATTTAATTGCGTCAAAAAGGTGGTTTTTTAATAAATAATTATGCAATTCCAATTTTGCATTGGTGGAACCAAATAAAAGCACATCCTTGTATTTTAATATTTCATCGCCAATAATTTTAAAATATTGTTCTTGTAGTTGATGCTCTTTGTGGTGCATTCCACTTTCGCTGTGCGAAAGCGATTTCATTTTATTTTGATGTGTAAACGAAGATTCAATTTGATGCAAAATGATTCCACCGTCATACGCGAAAAAACAAGCCGATGAATGATCCATCCAAACACCTAAAAAACTATTTGCTTCCATAAATTTGTATTATAGTGCAAAGATCTATCGTTTTTTAGCCCCGCATTTACACAATTAAGAGTATGGTTTGTAAGATTTGCAGATTATTACAAATCTTCCAAATTAATTCGAGTTTTTTTCTGAATTGATTTAAAAAATGAAGGAGTAAGCCCTGTTATTTTTTTGAATTGATGTGACAAATGTGAAACACTGCTGTAATGCAATTTGAAAGCAATTTCACTCAAATTAAATTCATCATACATAATCAATTCCTTTGCCCTTTCAATTTTATGAAGAATTATAAAATGCTCAATGGTAATGCCTTTATTTTTAGAAAACAATTCGGATAGATAATGATAATCTTTGTGTAATTTTTCACTTAAAAAAACTGAGTATTTTGTATCAGGCAATTCATCGGCATAATGCACCATTTCTACAATTAGGTTTTTTATTTTTTCGATAAGCATCGTGTTTTTATCATCCATTATTTCTAAACCCGATGTGTGTAGTGTTTTTGTCAAGTCGGTTTTTTGTTGGGCAGTTATAGTTTGTTGCAATACTACTTCACCCAATTCAATAGAATGATATGCTAAACCCATTTTATCCAACTCTGCTTTTACAAGCATTTTGCATCTTAGACTTACCATATTTTGAATGAGTAGTTTCATAAATTATATTAAATAAAGAAATTACGTAAAGGTAGTTAAAAATTTTAGACATTAAATTAAAAAATAAGCAAAAAATCTAGTATTACTTCCCGATACAAAAAATAGTGAACCCTTATATATCAGGGCTTTCCGAAGATTGGGCAACAAATAGCCAACAACAACTGATTAAGCAAGGGAAAACGCTACACAAAGAAAAGAAAAATCTTTGATGATGGTAGGGTGTGCTGTGCCTTATCATAGACAAAAGCAAAGATAAGATTTCTACTTACCTAAGTTGCTTGGCAACCGTCTCCGGTTGCAAGCCCATGTACTGGCAAAACTCATCAACAGTAACAACCTGGTGCTGCTGCTTCTTGAAGTGATCTTTAATCTTCTTGATGAGGTTTCTTCCATACCTGTCGCTTCTGCCTGTGATTACCTGAATGTCCTTCGGATAAATGCACAGTCTATTCATTATTTCAATTATACTTTCTAATACACTATCCATACCGATGATATAATTCAAATATGAAAGTGATACTGCAAATATAAATCATTTTCATAGGCGGTGAAAGTGTGTTTGTTGGAATAATGCGGAAGAAACGGAACGGATGACTTTCAACTTTTGCATAGCCTAAATACTGCTTCTATTTTTGTTTTCAAATGCTGATAAAACAGCTAAAAAAGAAACGGTTTTACTAACTCATAAAAATTTAAAGCAATGGCAAAATTAAAAGGTATTCTAAAAATTGAAGGAACTCTGGATGAGTTAACCTTCTACAAAACACAAGATGGCCACCTGGTGAAAACCAAAGGTGGTGTATCTGCTGACCGTATTGCAAATGATCCAAACTTTCAGCGTACCCGTGAAAACGGTTCTGAATTTGGAAGCTCAGCAACTGCCGGTAAAGTTCTCCGCAATGCAGTTCGTAATTTGATGATGAACGCTGCTGACAATCGTGTTACCAGTCGTTTAACGCAAATCATGACGCAAATCAAAAATTACGATGTGGCTTCTCCTCGTGGCGAACGCACCGTTGCCGATGGTATTGCTGATCCTGCTGCATTGGCGTTGTTGAAAGATTTTGATTTCAACGACAAAGCTCTTTTGAGTGGTGTGATGTTTGCACCCTTTACGGTTGTGCCTCTTACCGGGGTAATCAACATTCCTGCCTTTGTACCGATTAATGATATTTCGTATCCTTCAGGGGCTACACATATCAGCATGAAAGGTGCTTTTGCAAATGTTGACTTCACCAACGAAATCAGTGCAATTGAGTACAGTCCTGTAACCAACTTGCCGATTGATGGAACCAACACTCCTGTAACACTTACTCCTGCCGGTGTTCCCGCTGGCACTGGAACAAAGTTTTAC
The DNA here is from genome assembly GCA_964450355.1 of uncultured Flavobacteriaceae bacterium. Lineage (GTDB taxonomy): Bacteria > Bacteroidota > Bacteroidia > NS11-12g > UBA955 > CAYVDH01. The sequence goes on along the minus strand of CAYVDH010000151.1, from coordinate 3,322 downwards.
CTGTTGCTGATTGAGTTCTTTCAGGAAGTGAATGGTATTCAGTATTCGCTTAAAAATGGCTCATACAACGTGTTGAACATCGTTGATGCTGCATAAAAATTGTTCGTTCTTTCAGTTAGGAAAAAGCCCTGCCGATTTGGTGGGGCTTTTTCTTTTAAGCAAAGCCCCTAAAAGGGCAATGCTGAAAGCTGGCGAACACCTGATGGATAACGCCAAAGGCAACAACCACAAGGAAGGTGATAAACCCTAACGCCTGTGTGATGCTGGGCAATGATAGCCGACTTGCGAACATAGCGGCTATATGCATGAGGTGAAAGCTGCAAGAACTGATGAAGGACCTGCGGTGTAAATGGGCAAATGCCTGGATGGCTGCCGGAACTGATACGAGGATGCTTTTGCATAATAAATAAATTTTATGTGCATCTCTCAGCATGGCGGATAAAAAAACCAAAAGGAAACGGAATAAATGATAGCCTTGTGCGTTTGCCTTGTGTTTATGCCGTAGTCTTTTGGTTTTTTTAGGTTGGCTTTGTGCGTCTGCCCGCCATGCTACCTTTGCACATGAAAATTTATTTATGCAACGAGCAGTATCATGTAAGTGGCTGCCCTACATTTTGCTTTTTAAGTGCCGGTATATCATAGCTCTTTTCAAATCATTGATTAAGGCCAATTGCTGCCGGATATTCTTTTCCCTTTCTTCCAGCTGCTTGATTTTATCAACTGTTGCGGTGTATTCGCTTTCCTGTGTGCTTACCACTGCTGCCTGAGTGCTTACCTCTTGCTTAAATTCAGCAATCCGAATAAACGGAATAACGGAACCAGTGAGCAACTGATGAAAATGCTTTGCTTTCCACAAACCGAATAGCAGCCAGAAATAAAAATCCTTTTGCTTTTGATTTTTGCAGATGCAAACAAATGAATTTGGACAAGGTGCAGTAAGTGGCTTACCGCTGTTTAATCCTTTGCAAAGGATGTAAAACTCAAACTCTGTGGCTTGATTTTTTGGGCTGTACGTTTGAAACTTTGGACTGTGCATAGCAAGAGCATTTAATTTTGCTCCGCTTCGCTTCGCATACACTTTTAAAAGAAGAAAGAAAAAAACCGAAAAAAAAAGAAAAAAGAAAGCCATTTGAAAGGGCGGCAAATGCAAAAAACCAAAAGGAAACGGAATAAATGATGGCCTGGTGCGGTGGCCTTGTGTTTATGCCGTAGTCTTTTGGTTTTTTAACTGGGTGGGCTTGTGTGTGCCGCCCTAACTTTGCTGACTTTTTTATTTTTAAAATTATGCCCCTACAAAATGTTGTTCAATGGAATTTCTAAACCGAGTAGTTATTTGATTAGGTGTATTCCTGATATAATTTAATGCTTCGGCTTTGTCTGCTTCAGATAAGCCACTAAGGAAGGTAATTATATTTTCTAAAGTAAATGGACTACCAATTGCATCAGTAAAACGAGGAGGAAAATCCGACCAGATTATTGCATCAAACTTTTTGGGTTCGTTCCATTGGTGAAGTATATCAATAATAAATGCATTAGATAACCTTACATGATGTGTGTTATTTGTGAAATTTATAAACCCAATGTTATCAATGTTCGGTGTATTTTCTCTGCTTTTAAGATTCTCCCTTGCCGCTATAAAATCATCATTGGATGAAACAGCATATAACGTATGCACTAAACCGAAATTTGGTTTTATTACTAATGTCAATCTATTACCTCCAGATATACGGGCAAATTCTATTGGCAAAACTGGGCCATCATAAAACCATTCATCAGTTTTTTCTAAGTTACGTGGGTCCCAAAATAATGAACCCCAAACCAAAATGGCAATTCTCATATAGTAAGATTATGTTTCATAAAATTAGTAGTTCATCAGATGGCGGAAATTTGCCTGCAATGACAGCTTGACCCGGCTGATTAGGAAACTCTACAACAATATTTGAAAAGACACCTGGAGCTAATTGACTTATGTTACCAGCAAAACCACCTTTACCATCTGGCTGCATTTGAATATAATGGTTGCCTCTTTGGTACATATATCTATCATTAATTGATATAGTTTCAATTTTCCCATCTGGGTGTGTAAAATTTAAGGAATATAAAGCTGGCTCATTTGATACTGTACCAATAGGCATAGTAAAATTAAACTGAAAGTCTTGAGGCAACCAGCAGTTCATTCTCTCATTCCGTAAATATGGGAAAAAGAAATGATTGATATTTGAAGAACCTGTTTGCAGATTTGTTACAACAGAAGGTTGATGAAACAAAATTGCCGAGATTGGTTTCTCAGGGTACTCAATAAAATATGCATCTAACCATTCCTTACATTTTGTAATTGATGCCAATGGTGAGAGATGTATAAAAAGGAAGTTTTTAATTTCATCATTTTCAGTGGCAGAATGCTTAGTAAGATTAGCACATGCCTCTTGGATTTTACTTAATAAATTGTCATTCTCATTTTGGTGATAAACGCTACTCAAAACAAAGGTGTAAGAATTGTAGTTTGGATGCAAAGGTTCATTAGCACTAATATGAGGACTTATAATAACAATCCATTCCGGCACATCTGTACAAAGGGCAGAAAAAGGATCCTCAGCGTTTTTTTTGGTTTTAAAAATATTATCAAGATGTGAATGTAACATCTTCCATTTTTCTTCGCTTGGATATTGGTTTGGACAATCAATCCAAACAGTCACTGGATAATATTTGTGCTTTTTTAAAAGTTTAATTACCAGTTCCTCAGTTTTAGCTGCCCACTTGACAAATGTGGACTCATGCTTTGACTGGCCATAATTTTTAATTGACAATCGAATAGTTTTGGCTGATGGTGGTAATGCCATTAAAGCATCATAACCTGGTTGATTTGATTTTGCAGGAACAGTCGGGTGATTCTTGCCATTTAACAGATTTATGCTTATAACTTCAGCAAAAGCTCCTAAATAATTATTTCGTTCTGCTGACTTCATCAATTTAATTTGACTACGAAGCCAAATAGAATCTATTTTAGAAACTTCATATAAAGCGTTACCAAGAGATAAAAGCTCGTTTGAGGAAAGAATATCACCTCTTTTCCAAAGTGCACGAAGAGGATGATAATTATTCTTATTCAACCATTCCTCTGTAATTGCATCAAGGAATGCCTTAAATGCCTTTTCCATTTCTTCTTCTGAAATACCAGGAATTGGTTGCCTGTTTTTATAAAATTCCATTGACAAATTTACAATTTAAAGATGATGTTTATAGGTGGGTCGGATGGGGTAAACACTGCGCAGGAAAAAATAAAGCATACCGCTTTCAAACGTGCGGTGGGTCAAGAGCAAAT
>CAYVDH010000150.1:0-8854 GCA_964450355.1 uncultured Flavobacteriaceae bacterium | reverse complement strand
GTCTTTTTGATTGTAATTTATATTTCAAAGATACGAAACGAAAGCAAATCACAACTACTTTGGCATCAATGGTATGATATATTCAATTGTAATTTATATTTCAAAGATACGAAACGAAAGCAAATCACAACATGTAAGTATTGAACTCATTTATTTGATTAATTGTAATTTATATTTCAAAGATACGAAACGAAAGCAAATCACAACTATAATAGGGCAATCAATTTTTTCAGAGTATTGTAATTTATATTTCAAAGATACGAAACGAAAGCAAATCACAACGCTACTGAACTATTGTTGTCAAGCTCTTTGATTGTAATTTATATTTCAAAGATACGAAACGAAAGCAAATCACAACATTTGCAGCAATAGTAATTTTAAAGCCATTATTGTAATTTATATTTCAAAGATACGAAACGAAAGCAAATCACAACTGTTGGTTACACTGGTACCATCTGTCAAGTATTGTAATTTATATTTCAAAGATACGAAACGAAAGCAAATCACAACTGTCTTTCATTTTGGTATTGTATTATGCAATTGTAATTTATATTTCAAAGATACGAAACGAAAGCAAATCACAACAAAACATGGTTAGAAATTGGAGCAGCCTATATTGTAATTTATATTTCAAAGATACGAAACGAAAGCAAATCACAACCTACCTAAATTATACCCTTCAAAGTAAACCATTGTAATTTATATTTCAAAGATACGAAACGAAAGCAAATCACAACAAGATATTAACAAGTATTATTCTGTTTTATATTGTAATTTATATTTCAAAGATACGAAACGACCACGAAGTAGCATTGATGCCATTAAAAAAATTAAAATAACAATAAAAAAGAAAACTAATGAACCACTTAATTATTTAAAGTTTTGCCGATTCGAAAATTATAATTAAAACCCATACTACTGTTTTTAAAGTACGAAAGTTGATAAAGCTAAAAAGCTCCTTAAAAGAAGCCTTATTAGTTGTTGGAGGAGCAATACTTTAGTATCCCCTTCCGACATTACAAAAATAAGATAAAAAACTTTTAAAAAAAACATATTTTCATTCCAAATCTTTTATTCCTGAATTTAATTATGATTTTAGATGCGTCCAACTATTAAATCCTTTGTTGGATTTATCTGATTCATATTGTTGAACAAGATTTTTAAAACTATTTTTATCAAGTTTTGATGCAATCTGACTAAAAAGTGTGAAATATATCGTAAGAAAGGTGTTTGTTTTTATTGACAACATCAAAGGTAACTCTGAGGATAAAAACTTCCCTTTGTATTTTTTAATTAGGAAGCTATTAAATACAAATAAATTTATAGTTTTAAATACTCTAAAAAGCATTAATTTTGCATAATGGCTAACCAAACAAAACCCGAATTTGACAAACAAATATTTTGGGATGTTGATTTTGAAAAAATAGATTACGAAACCAATGCCAACTGGGTGATAGTCAGAGTTTTTGAAAGAGGTGATGTGCCTGATATTCGACATTGCAGAAAATATTATGGTGATGAGAAAATTAAAGAAGCACTTTTAAATGCCAAATTTTTAATGTTAAAAACATTGTATTTGGCAAGTGCAATTATTGAAAAACCAATTTTTGAATTTAAATGTTACAAAAGCAGACAGTTGAACCCGGAACTTTTTCCTTACTAATAAAACTAATGTCTTTTGAAGAGCTTTCAACTTTTAATTTGATTGGGGAACAGCATTATCTCTATATTTTGGTCATCGGATTTCAATTGATTTAGATTTGTTTTCTAATGATGAAATTAATAATGATCTAATAATTAATAAATTGATGAATGAGTTTGAAAGTAATTTTAAATTAATCAGTTCTTCTAAAATAGGGATTTTTTGTACAATAAAAAACGTTAAAGTAGATTTTATACATTATAATTTTAAATTGTTACATTTACCAGAAATTCATGAAAACATTAGAGTTTTGAATAAAAAAGACATTGCTGCCATGAAAATTCAAGCCATTTTAGGACGAGGCGCTAAAAAAGACTTTTTTGATTTATATGAATTGCTTAAAAAATATTCTTTGAATGAAATAATAGAATTTCACAAACAAAAATACCCATTGCAAACACTGCAAATAACGATTCCGCAAGCACTCATTTATTTTGAAGATGCAGAAGCTAGTGTTGATCCTGTTAGCTTAAACAACACCACCTGGGAAATGGTAAAAAAATCACTTCAACAAATTGTCAATGAATTTTTGAAGTAGTAAAAAAAAATCTATATTTGCAACTCGTTTGGGTGGCGATTAATTTCACGCCTAAGTACTTTGGAAAACCTCTTTTACAGAGGTTTTTTGATTTAAGCTATTATTTATTTAAATCACCTATTCCTAACCTTTCTTTTGCCATTAAAACAAATTATTGCCTTTTCTAACCTAATGCTTAGTTCTAATTTTTAAAGGGCTTGTTCTCTCCTATTCGTCTTATTTACAAAAATCTTAACTCTTACTTCTCTAACCAATTTATAGCTGCATTAATACATTTATCTTTATATAGCCCTGCCACTATTTCAAATGGAATCTCAAAGTCAACTGGTATATTTTCATCATAAACAACTCCATTTCTATCACTAAAATATCCAGTAGAAATATTCAATATCACCTCACCAAAGATTTCAAAATTGGTCTCAGTAGTTGCACCTCCAGTTGCTTCACCTATAAAAAAGGTGTTAGGGCGACCTTTAAACGCTGTTGCTACTATTTCTCCTGAACTCACTGTCCATCTACTTGTTAACACTACAACTTTAGGTAAACTATCAAAAGTTATTTTGTTTCGCAAATAAACAACTTGTAAGCTGTCATAAATAAAATTACCATTTTTAATTTCCCAATCAAACAATCTATAACCTTTTGAATCCATGGTCATTCCCACTTTACCGTCCCCTATGAGTGGCCCTAAGCCAGCCATCATAGGGTGCATGTTACCACCACCATTGTATCTCAAATCTACAATCCACTTGATTACTCTATTCTTGTACATTTTATTGATGGAATTTCTGATTTTTATAGACTCTTTCTCTATATCTACCATTGGACCAATTCCAACAATTTTTAAATATGCTATTCCATTTTTTAACAATTTATATGAATAACTTAAATTCACATCATTGACCACTTTCCATGCTTCGATATTGAATTCCCTTTTATCTTTAAACCTTTTATTTTTATAATCAGTAAAGTAGGATAAAGTGGAATAATCTTTTCTTAACAATATTCTACCGTGATGATCTCTTAATTGATTGAGTAAATAATCAAATGCTGGCTTTAATTCTTCTATTTTAGTTGCATTTTTTGATTTCATTTTCATGACATGTTTCATCGTATCCCAATTTACAGAATCACGATACAATGAAATAGTTTTGGCTCTGTTACAAATTGAATCAATTAACTTGTCATATGGTTGTTGAGCCTCAGTTTTGAAAACCGAAAAAAAGCATAAAATAATGATGATTTTTTCTCTCATTTTATACAAAAGTAGATGTTTTAATATCAATATTGCAAGTTTTAAATTCACAACAATTAACTTATCTATATTTACTTATATTTGTTCTCCTATGAACAAACTAAACTCTAAATTAGTCACAGTGTTTCTTATTTTTGGGACAATTTTCTTTCTTATTTTTATTTACCTCCTTATTTCTAAGGAATTCATTAAAACCTATCCAGAGAAATTGGTAAGTATCAATAACATTTCCATCATTAAAAATCTAATGCCCAATGATAGCCATGTGTTTTATCATAATCTAAGCATAAAAAACAACATTGCTCTAGATGAAAACGAAAAGACAAATATGTATAAAACCGAATCTTGTGTTTTTCATTTGGTAAAAATAAAAGACAACATTGTGTTTGCTAAATCTGAGGAATTCAATTTTGAAAATTCAAAAATAAACAACCCTTTTAAAGTCAATTTCTATGACCAAAATAATTCCAAAATCCCCGCAAAATATAATGATGAGGAATTTAAACTCATGCTTTTAAAAGATGAAAAAATCATTGCGGAATTCCCTACAGGAAATTTAAACAACAACCTAAATTTAAAACATGACGAATATTCCATTTCACCAAATACTGTCATTCAATTAACTTCAACTAATCAAAAAATTGACCTTTTAGCAGAATTCCAAATTCATTAATTGAACAAACTTTTCAATTTTTTCTTATTTTTGACTCCTAATTAAAATCAAATCATCATCAACTCACAATGAAAAACATTTTTAACACAGACACTTGCAATGAAGTTATTGCCAGAATAAACCAACTAAATAACAACAGCAAAGCTCAATGGGGCAAAATGGATGTGGCTAAAATGCTAGCGCATTGCAACGTGACCTACGAATTGATATACGACAACATTCACACTAAACCGAATGCATTTGCCCGATTCTTATTAAAATTGTTTGTGAAAAATACAGTAGTAAACGAAAAACCATACAAACATAACAGCCAAACTGCACCAGTGTTTATCATCAAATCTGATAAAGATTTTGATACCGAAAAAAACAGATTGATTAATTATATTTTAAACGTACAGAAAGAAGGTGAATCAGCCTTTAATGGTAAAGAATCAAATTCGTTTGGACCATTGACTTCCAATGAATGGAACAACATGATGTACAAACACCTCGATCACCATTTGACTCAATTTGGCGTTTGATTTTTTTATTTAAACAAATTCTGCATTTAGATGGAGCATTGAATCAATTAGGCTAAACACATTACATGTTCCTTCTGTATTGTCCACCAACTTCGAATAAAGCTTTGGTAATTTGACCAAGTGAACACACCTTACAAGCATCCATCAAACCTTCAAAAATGTTTTTATTTTGAATTGCCAATTCTTGAATTTTATTAAGTTGTTCTTGAGAATTTTCTATGTTTCTATCTTGTAAATTTTTCAACATGGATATTTGGTATTGCTTTTCTTCTTCTGTAGCTCTGATAACTTCTTTAGGCAACACTGTAGGCGAGCCTTTGCTGCTTAAAAACGTATTGACTCCAATGATAGGAAACTCACCTGTGTGTTTTAGCGTTTCGTAATACAAACTTTCTTCTTGAATTTTACCTCTTTGGTACATGGTTTCCATTGCACCTAGCACTCCTCCCCTTTCTGTTATTCTATCAAACTCTGCCATCACCGCTTCTTCTACCAAATCAGTTAATTCTTCTATGATAAAACTGCCTTGTAATGGGTTTTCATTTTTAGCTAAACCTAATTCTCTGTTGATGATCAATTGAATTGCCATGGCTCTTCTTACTGATTCTTCGGTAGGAGTTGTAATGGCTTCGTCATAAGCATTGGTATGCAAACTGTTGCAATTGTCATAAATCGCATACAACGCTTGCAAAGTTGTACGAATGTCATTAAAATCTATTTCTTGTGCATGTAAACTTCTACCACTTGTTTGAATGTGGTATTTCAACATCTGACTCCTTTCGTTGCCATTGTATTTTATCTTCATGGCTTTAGCCCATATTTTTCTGGCTACTCTACCAATTACAGAATATTCAGGGTCGATACCATTGCTAAAAAAGAAACTTAAATTAGGAGCAAAATCATCAATGTGCATGCCTCTACTCAAGTAATATTCTACAAAAGTGAACCCATTAGCCAAAGTAAATGCCAATTGTGAAATTGGATTAGCTCCAGCCTCTGCAATGTGATAACCTGAAATGGATACAGAATAAAAATTTCTAACTTTATTTTGAATGAAATACTCTTGAACATCTCCCATTAATCTCAATGCAAATTCTGTAGAGAAGATACAAGTATTTTGTGCTTGGTCTTCTTTTAAAATATCGGCTTGAACAGTACCTCTTACTTGAGACAAAGTATCTATTTTAATTCGTTCATACACCTCTTTAGGCAATACTTGATCGCCAGTGACACCCAACAACATCAGTCCTAATCCATCGTTACCCTCGGGCAATTCACCTTGATAGACAGGAACTTCTTGGTTTTTAGATTTAAAAATGGCTTTGATTTTTTCTTTGACTTCATTTTCTAATCCATTTTTTTTTATGTACAATTCGCATTGTTGATCGATAGCAGCATTCATGAAAAAGCCTAACAACATAGGCGCTGGACCATTAATGGTCATAGATACAGAGGTTTTAGGATCAGCTAAATTAAAACCTGAATACAATTTTTTAGCATCGTCTAAACAACAAATACTCACACCAGAGTTGCCTATTTTTCCATAAATATCTGGACGTATGTGGGGGTCATTGCCATACAATGTAACACTGTCAAATGCTGTTGACAATCTTTTAGCTGGCATTGCTAAGCTCACATAATGAAACCTTCTGTTGGTTCGTTCAGGTCCACCTTCACCAGCAAACATACGGGTAGGATCTTCGCCCTCTCTTTTAAAAGGATAAATACCTGCAGTGTAAGGAAAATAACCAGGCAAATTCTCTTGTAATCTCCATTTCAATATATCGCCCCATCCTCTGAATTTTGGCAAAGAAACTTTAGGAACTTGAGTATGACTTAAACTCTCACTATGAATTTTAATTTTTAATTCTTTATCTCTGACTTTAAATATGTAATATTCCGAGCTGTATTGTTGTTTTAATTCATTCCACTCTTGAATTAATTTTTTATTAGCTGGCAACAATTGTTCTTCCAGTTCAATGATTTTACTGTCTATATTTGATTGCATTTTACTTTCCATTAACTCTTATGATTATTTATTTTCCAATATGGCTTTAGCTCCATTTAATTGATATAATTTTTCTGCAATTTCAGCTTGCTTTTCAGCTTGTTGATTGTAGTTTCTTATCACTTCTGTAATTTCACTTAAATACCTGGTCCTTGAAGGTGGAATGACAAATATTTTTTCACTCATTTCGTTGCTGCTTTTGAATTGAGTATTGAAATTGGTATTTAATTTTTCATCTAATTTTTTGATTACAGCAGAATACAATTGATTCATCCCAGGGTCGTTAAATTGACTGGCGATGGTGCCAAATACTGGCATGCTATCAGCATCTTGTTCAAATAATTTATGATTGCGTTGGTATTGTTTTTTTACATCTCTCAGGGCATCCAATCCACCTCTTTTATCAAATTTGTTGACAGCAATAACATCTGCGAAATCCAACATGTCAATTTTTTCTAATTGACTGGCAGCACCGTATTCAGGAGTCATTACGTACAGTGCCAAATCGCTGTGGTCTGTAATTTCGGTATCACTTTGTCCAATACCGCTGGTTTCTAAAATGATTAAATCAAAATTAGCCGCTTTAAGTGTTAATATTGCCTCATCCACATGTTGACTTAAGGCTAAGTTGCTTTGCCTGGTAGCCAAGGAGCGCATGTACACTCTTGGGTTGTTGATGGCATTCATTCTAATTCTATCACCTAACAATGCTCCACCAGTTTTTCTTTTACTAGGGTCAACAGAAACTATGGCAATGGTTTTACCAGTATTGACGTCTCCATTTTCACTAAAATCTTTTAAAAATCGTCTTACAAATTCATCTACCAAACTGCTTTTTCCTGCACCGCCAGTTCCTGTAATACCTATGACTGGTACTTTATTGTTATCGGCTAATTGTTTGATTTCTGGTTTGATTTTTTCAAATTCACTTTGAAAATTTTCAGCACAAGAAATCAATTGAGCAATGTGTTGAAAAGACTTATTGTGTAACTGCTCTTTGTTCAATTGAATGTCTTTGCCTGTTGGGTAATCAGATTTTTGAACCAAATCATTGATCATTCCTTGTAATCCTAATGAGCGACCATCATCAGGGCTGTATATTTTAGCAATCCCATATTGTTCCAATTCACTGATTTCAGAAGGCAAAATGACACCACCACCGCCACCAAATATTTTAATGTGAGTAGCATTGTTTTCTTTCAACAAATCATACATGTATCTGAAATATTCGTTGTGACCTCCTTGATAACTTGTCATGGCAATCGCATTTGCATCTTCTTGAATGGCAGTGTTCACTACTTCTTGCACACTTCTATCGTGTCCTAAGTGCACTACCTCACAACCTGTGCTTTGTATGATTCTTCTCATGACATTGATGGCAGCATCGTGGCCATCAAACAAACTGGCTGCAGTAACGACTCTAACTTTGTTTTTGGGCTGATAAATCTCTTGATTGCTCATGTTAAATTATGTGCAAAAATAAGATTTTAACTTAAATAAACATGACTACAGTATTGAAAAGGGCAAAAACACTGTTTTTAAAGGCATTACAAGCCTATTTTCAACCCCAAGGTAAAGGCATTTTGTATTGGCTTTTGTGTATATGATTTCACTGTTGAATTCAACCATGTTTGGTAATGATACGATGTAAACAAGCCCACTTTGTTCATTAATGGATATTGAACTCCAAACCCTAAGCGATACGATGAAGTAAGTTTTGAAAATCCATTCATGGCTTGTTGATTCACTATTTCATAAGCTCCACCTTTTTTTATCACATAATCACCTTTTGTTTTTGATGTTATCATGAAATTATAACCTAATTCGCAATACAAATTCACTTTTTTAACCGCAAAATGGTATTGAGTAAACAAAGGAATTTGTATATAAGATAGTTTCAATTCATTGTTTGGATTCAATTGTTTTAAACTTTCAGTTATTGTGGTGTCAACATCTTTGTACAACAATGCGATATTCGACCCTCCCAAGCTTTTTCTATGATTAGGATTCAATAGGATTAAAGTAGTATTATAATGGTATAAAACATGTTTTGTCAAATAATTTGTATTGATTTTAATTTTATTAATGGAAATGCCAATACCACCCACAAGTTTCTTTTTTTGTATCAAGTAATTTACTCCATAAGCATAAGTGTTT
>CAYVDH010000149.1:0-9008 GCA_964450355.1 uncultured Flavobacteriaceae bacterium | reverse complement strand
AATTTCAGTCTATTAAAAATTTATAAATCAGGTAATCAGTGCATTAATATTTTCTTTGAATTTTATATGCAACCATTCTTTAAGTTTGAAGACAAATAGTTAAAACAATTAAATATCAACTATCATGAAAATTAAATTAATCAAAGGACTTAGCATTTTAGCCTTAGGTATCATAGCCTTAGTAGGATGTAAAAAACAAACAGAAACTGTAAGCAGCAACAATGATCAGTATTACGAAGTAGCAGCCATCACAAACGATGTAGATGTAGCCTATAACAGCGCAGATGTGATTGGTGGCTCAGAAACAGAACAATTTGCAGCTGTAAACGATGGTTTACCAGAGGCATACACACTCGAAGAAGTGGACATGGACGATGCAGGTTTTAAAAGAAAAAAAGAGAAAAGATTTTTCACTTGTTTGAAAAAATTAAATTTGAGCGATGAACAAGCTGCTAAATTGAGATTGAAACTTAGAGCTTATGAAGAGTGCAAAGCAGCTGATGTTAAAAAACACAGAGAAGCTGTAGCTGCATTAAACTTAAGAACTGAAAATGCTAGAAAAGAATTGTTAGCTCAATTAAAAAATGGAAAAATTACCAAAGCTCAATTCGAAGTAAAAATGAAAGAATTAAGAACTAAATATGAAAATTCTTTAAAAGAAATAAAAGCAGCTTATGCTAAAACTTTAAGAGCTTGTTATGAAAGATTCTTAGGTGCAGTAAAAGAAATATTAACAGAAAAACAATGGAGAGCTTTCATTGACTGTTACAGATAGTTTACAAATTAACATTTGATTTTAAAAAGGACGGGTAACCGTCCTTTTTAATTTTATATAGTTTGTCATTACTTTTGTTATATGAATGAAAACGAAAACTATGAAATAGTGGACACAGAATTGACAAAAGAAGTTGAAGTTTATCAATTAGATTATGCCTTGCTAAATGATAGGTATAAAGCGATGGCATTAGATGTTGGAATCAACGTTTTGTCATTGACATTATTCAGTTATGTGTTTTCGTATTACGAGGTTGATTCAGATGAATTAAGAAAGTATCTATTTTTCTTTCTATTTTTCTTTTATGACCCATTTTTTACTTCCATGTTTGGGGCAACAATTGGTCAGAACATGTTTAATTTAACAGTAAGAAAAGAAAAAGACACGAGCAAGAAAATCAATTTTTTTATAGCCATTTGGAGGTTTTTATTCAAGTCATCTTTAGGGATTATTTCGTTGTTAACAGTAGGTAGTCATCCAAAGCGCAAAGCGATACACGACCAAGTAGCAGGTTCGGTAGTCATTTATAAAAGGAAATGAGTTATAAGACTTCTATTCTTTATTTATGAGATGCTAATATTTTATTATCTTTACCACGTTTTTTATGGCAACTACAATCAATAACAAACTAAATGAATTAAGTCAGATATCGGTGTTATTTGATAAAGAATCTAACATCAAAAAAAACAAGTTAATCATAGAGTTAAGTACATTCAAGAACTTTACTCCTTTAACATTACTAAACTACCATAACATTTTATTGTTTATAATTACTCATTGTAATAATGAAAATCAAAGAGTACTTATTGAGAATGAATTTGGAAGGATAGCTGCTTTAATCAAAAGGAATCAATGGCAAAATGAAACTGTGTTATTGGATAGTGGGTTGCCATATACATTCATGCTTACTAGATTTTCCTGCGATGCTTTTTTATATTTAATGAAAAACAAATACATTCAATTAGAGTTGTATTCATTGGAAAACGAACAGTTTGGAATCAATGATTTATTGTCATTAACCTTGCCTGAGTTATTTGCTGAAGAAACAACTTTAGCTTATGAAAAAGACGTGTTATTAAAAAGATTTGGAGTGAAAAATAAGTGTGATTTACATTTTATTATCCATCAGATTCAAAACATGAAGGCAAGCCATTTGGTCAAAGATTATTTGTGGCAATTGCTTTGTCCATTTATTTATATCAGCAGTAAAAGTAAAGAGTATTCAAAGACATATAATCAACTTTCATTTGCAACCTTTTATGATCAGATTGATCTGTTTAAAAATTTTAATCAGAATGAATTGTTATCAAAAAAATTGCCATCAGAGTTGAAATTAAATAAAAAAGACAAAGACCATTTAATACAAACCATTAAAAACTCAATGTTGTTGACCATGCGAGAAACAGATACAAGCATATACATGGATGAAAACACATTGCATTATTTTGAATTAGAAAGAGGATATTCCATTGCTATTTATGGCATGGAAGTAGATAGACAATTACCGATGCAATCATACATTGGATTTAATTTATTTAAAAATGGATATACTTTAGCATATGGAGGTAGTTGGATTTTTGGACGACATGCCATGTTTGGTTTGAACTTGTTTCCTGAATTCAGAGGAGGAGAATCGGGTTATTTGATGTGTCAAATATTAAGAACATACATTCAACTTTTTCAATTGACCTACATTGAAGTGGATTCATACATGTTTGGCAATGGCAATGCCGATGGCATAAAATCAGCAGCTTATTGGTTTTATTACAAACATGGATTTAGATCAATAGAAACATCAATTAGAAAAATTGCTGAATCTGAACAACAAAAAAAGTTGCACAATAAAAACCATAGAACCAAAGAAAAAACACTTTTACAATTAGCACAATGCAATATGGCATTAAATTTAGGGCATGATATACCAATATCGAGATTAGAACAAAGAGAAGTTATCCTTAAAATGGTAGAAAAGTATTACAAAGGAGACATTCAAGGTGCAATGAATAACTGCATCAAAGAGTGGTGTTTGAAAGCAAATATTAAATCCAGTTCAATAATAGAAACAAAAGCATTTAAAGAAATGGCAATGTGGATTAAAGCCTTCCAAATAAAAGACAAGAGAAGGTTAGATATCGCTTTAAACATGGTGACATCAAAATACAATGACCCAATAGAATACAACAAACAATTGATGGATTTTTTAGATTTTAAGCAGACATGAAATAGAACTAAGAACTTAAAAGTAGATTGCAGATTTAAGAATTCAGATTTAAGAACGCAGAACTAAAAACCAATTACAAATAACCAATTTAAGAATTTTAAGATTTATTGATTTTTGAATTTTAATACAAGGGTTATGGCTTTAGTCTAATCCCACAATGGTTTAACAATGCAACAATTTAACAATTTAACAATTCAACCAATAACTAATAACAATTAACCAATAACAATTAACCATTAACCATTAACCAATAACAATTCCACAATTTAACAATTTTCAGATTTTATGATTTTTGAATTTTAATACAAGGGTTATGGCTTTAGTCTAATCCTACAATGTTTTAACAATGCAACAATTTAACAATTCAACCAATAACTAATAACTAATAACAATTAACCAATAACAAATAACCAATAACCAATAACTAATAACTAATAACTAATAACGAATAACAATTAACCAATAACAATTAACCAATAACAATTAACCATTCAACCATTTACCAATTTACTTTCACATTCAATTTGTAATTAAATAAAAAAACATTACCTTTGCACCCCCGTTAGTTTCGGAGAACTAGCGGTTATAACATAATTTTTTATGGCAACCAAATTAAGATTACAGCGTCATGGACGCAAAAAACAAGCCTACTACTACATTGTGGCGGCAGATTCACGTGCTCCGAGAGATGGTAGATTTATTGAAAGGATTGGTACTTATAATCCAAATACCAACCCTGCAACAATTGATTTAGCTCTCGATAAGGCAGTGAAATGGTTAGATAACGGTGCTGTGCCTACAGACACTGTTAGAGCAATTTTATCTTACAAAGGCGCAATGATGTTACATCACCTTCATGGTGGAGTTAACAAAGGTGCTTTAACTTCTGAACAAGCTGATGCAAAATTTGAAGCTTGGGTGAACGAAAAACAAAACAAAATTCAAGGTAAACGCGACAACTTAGCTAAAGCTAAATCTGATGCTGATGCAATCAGATTGAAAGCTGAAACAGCTGCTAAAGAAGCTAAAGCTGCTGCTATTGCCGCTCGTATCGCTGCTGAAGAAGCTGCTGCGAAAGCCGAAGAGGAAGCTGCAAATGCACCTGTTGTTGAAACTACTGATGCTCCTGTAGCAGAAGAAAATACAACATCTGAAGCTCCTGCTGCTGAAACTACCGAGAATCCTGAGGCTTAAGACCCGTACAAATGATTTTGTAATGTCATTAACCTCAAACAATATTCACTCAAAACCCACTCAAAAAGTGGGTTTTGTTGTTAAAACACATGGTTACAAAGGCCAACTTAAAATCGAAGTTGATGAAGAATATGAATTTCAAGATTTTTTATTGCTCTCTATCAATCAAAAATTTGTTCCCTTTGAAATTGAAAACGTCAATGAACAAGGGTTTTTAATTAAACTGAAAAACATTGATAGTGAAGACAAAGCCAGCGAATTAGTTGGTTTAGATATTCTTGAATTACTAGAATTAGAAAAAGAAAATAGCACTTACAATAACTACTCTTTGGTGAATCTTATTGATGGAGTTAAATATTCTATTACAAACACTATAGAGTTGCCATCACAAATTTTACTTGAAATTAGAGTCAATTACAAAGACATTTTGATTCCTTTTCATGAAGACTTAGGCGCTAAAATAGACGAGACAAACAAAACCATTTACATGAATTTTCCAGATGGAATATTGGATTTATAAACAATGAGAATTGACATCATATCTGCACAGCCAAATCTTTTAGAAAGTCCTTTTAATCACTCCATTGTTAAAAGAGCTAAAGACAAAAAACTGGTTGAAATACATTTGCATCATTTGAAAGACTATGCTTTGAACCAATACGGTCAGATAGACGATTACCAATACGGTGGAGGGGCTGGCATGGTGTTGATGTGTGAACCTATTGCTAAATGCATTGACCAATTATTAGAGGAAAGAAACTACTCAGACATCATATATTTAACTCCTGATGGAGCTTTGTTCAATCAATCCATGGCGAATCAATTGTCTTTGTCTGAAAACATCATATTACTGTGTGGACATTACAAAGGCATCGATCAACGCATAAGAGATTTATACATCACCAAAGAAATTTCAATAGGAAGTTATGTCTTGTCTGGAGGAGAATTAGCTGCTGCAATTGTAACAGATGCCATAGTCAGGTTAATTCCTGGTGTATTGGGGAACGAAGAATCAGCTTTAACTGATAGTTTTCAAGATGAATTGCTTGCTCCACCTGTATATACTCGCCCTGCTGAATTTAAAGGATTAAAGGTGCCTGATGTGTTATTGTCAGGGCATTTCAAAAACATAGAAGAATGGAGAATGTCAGAATCTGAGCGATTAACAAAAGAAAAACGACCTGATTTACTTAAATAAAAAATGAATTTAATATTAAATAAACCCTTAGTTATTTTTGATTTAGAAACCACTGGTATCAGTACTTCCAAAGACCGAATAGTGGAGATTTTCATGATTAAAATCATGCCCAATGGCGAAAGAATAGATTATTACAGCCGTTTTAATCCTGAAATGCCTATTTCACCTCAGGCAACTGCTGTTCATGGCATTTCAAATGAAGACGTGAAAGATGAACCTACATTCAAACAAAAATCATCGGAGATATTTCAATTTATTAACCAATGTGATTTTGCAGGATTCAATAGCAATAAATTTGATTTTCCTATGTTGGTAGAGGAATTGTATCGATCAGAGATTGATTTTGATATAAGTAAATGCAAGTTCATAGATGCTCAAAGGATTTTTCATATCATGGAACCTCGCAATTTAGCTGCTGCTTATAAGTTTTATTGCAACGAATCCTTAGAAAATGCTCATTCTGCTAAAGCAGATACCGAAGCTACTTGGAACATCATTCAAGCTCAATTAGGTAGATATGAAAATTTAGAAAACAACATAGATTATTTACATAAATTCAGCGGTCAAAGTAATTTAGTGGATTTAGCTGGCAGATTGGTTTACAATGAAAAACAACAAGTGGTATTCAACTTTGGGAAACACAAAGGAAAAACATTTGAAACAGTGATGAAAGAAGACCCAAGTTACTACGAATGGATGATGAAGGGAGAGTTTGCTTTACAAACCAAAAAAGTGATTACTCAATTGAGATTAAATGCTTTGAGCAATAAATAAATGTCTTTAGCAATAAAATTCAAAGATATCATATTGTATGAAGATGCTACTGTCATCGCTATCAACAAGCCCGCCTTTGTAGCTTCGTTACACGAGCGCAATGATGCAAATGCTTTGTCCATTATTGAAATGGCGAAAAAAAACATGGAATCGCCCATTTTATGTCATCGATTAGATAGAGAAACTTCAGGAGTGATGTTGATTGCTAAACATAATGATTCCTATAAACACATCACGTTGCAATTTGAAAAAAGAACAATTAAAAAAATATACCATGCTGTGACACAAGCATCGGTTGATATTCACGATTTAACAGTTGATATTCCTTTGTTAACCGACAGCAAACGCAGGGTTCAATTATCAAGAAAAGAGGGAAAGCCATCGTTGACAGAAATCAATACGTTGAAACAATTTAAGCATTTTACTTTGCTTGAATGTTTACCACATACAGGAAGATTACATCAAATAAGAATACATGCCGCATCACAAAATTTGCCTTTGGTAAGTGATGAATTGTATGGTGGTAAATTGGCTTTATTAGAATCTATCAAACGCAAAGTAAAACTCAATAAAGAGGAGGAGAACAAACCATTGATAAAAAGGGTAGCCCTTCATGCATTCAGCATAGAATTTGATTCTTTGGAGAAAGGCAGATTAAAAATTGAAGCACCATACCCTAAAGATTTCAAAGTTCTGGTTCATCTACTTGAAAAATACGATGGAATGGCTTCAAATTAAGTAATAGGACCTTATTGCTATTGGCAATAGTATTCGTAACAAACATTGAATAAGCTTTCTTGAGTTCTTGAGATGACATTCTTATGATTGCAAACTGAAAGAATTGTATTATTAAAATGAGTAAACCCAATCCAGAAAGGATTGTCTATTTTAAAAATAAAACGACATGAAATAAACGACCTTTATGGGGTTGTATAAATACTCCTAGAGTTATGAGTTAGAACTTAGTTTAATATGGCAACAAAAAATATTAAAATTAAGATAAGTAAGATTTATAAAATCAATTTAATTAAAATAAAACGATAAGTAGTTTTATTGCTCTACATTTGTTCAAACTCTATCATGAAAAAAACACTACTAATATGCCTTTTCTTTTTGTTAATCACTACTTTAAAATCTCAATACATTTATGAAAAAAATGACAAATATGGACTTAAAGACAGTTCAGGAAAGATAATAGTTAAAGCGAAGTATGATTTAATTGCAGAATTTGGTTATTTAGATGTTACTTCATTTAAATTTAATGAAAAATATGGAATGATCAATGCAAACGGAGTTGTATTAATTGAACCAAAATTTGATTATATCAAACCTCATAGTTTTTTAGATCCAACTTTTGATGCACAAATGGATGGAAAATGGGGAGTAATTGATTTAGATGGAATGTTAGTGGTAAAACCCAAATACAATGAGCCAGTTAATATGAGTATATTTGGAAATTACACCATTGTTTCAATGGCAAAATCTATAGAAATAGCTAGTGGATATACAACTAAAATGTACGGAGTAATTGATAATTCAACTTTTATTGAAATTGTCAAACCCAAATATGCTTCAATTGATGACAAAGGATTTGGCTATTTTAAAGTAAGATTAGATGATAAGATTAAAAAGTATGGATTAATTGATTCGACAGATAAATTAATATTTGAAATTAAATACGATGATATTTTTGCTGTTTCTAAAGAAGTCATCAGTTATAAAAAAAGCACCAAATGGGTGTTAGTAAATTCAAAAGGATACTCGGTAAGCAGTTATGAATACGACAATGTTTTTAGATTATTTGAAAATAGAGCAAAGGTAAAAAGAGAGGGTAAATTTGGATATATAAATGAAAAAGGCAAAGAAGTGATTCCTTGTCAATATGATGAAGCTGAAGTAAAGTTTGTAGATGGAAAAGTGAAAGTAACATTAAACAAAGTAAAAATGGAAATTGATGTTAATGGCAATGAAAAGACAGAATTAAAGACAATAAAACCTAGAGCTAATTTAGAATTTATAGGAGAAGATGATGAAAATAGTTTTAATTCAATTAATTTTAAAACCAAAGTCTCAGATTCAAATAATTTAAAAAAAGTGGATCAGTATTTAAGTTATTATTTGTCTTATAAATCTATATTTAATGCTGTAGACAATTTAGTGAGTGAAGCCTCTAACAACAAAACTTCATATAAAGAGTTTGTGAATTACTTATACTCTAAATATTTAAATTCGATGTACGTTTGTTATGATGCCATACCAATTTATGTTGCCAATAAATACATGTGTAATACAGACGCACCCTATGGTGGAGGTTATTGGTTATTGCCTCAAAATAAAATTGACATTTGTGATTATTGCAAGAAAAATGTACCCAGTTTATGTGGTCAAATCGTCTCAAATGTTTCATTAAAACTGTTGCCACAAACTAATTCTAATTATTTTAAATTGAATAGTATTAAATCAAAATACACTTTACTTTTTTTCTGGAAAAACGAATGTCCAAATTGCGAAAAGCAAATACAATATTTAGTGGCAAATTATCTAGAATTTAAAAAGTTAGGTGTTGAAATACTTGGAATTTCGTTAGATGAAAATGCCAAGGACAAGTGTGAGCAATTGATAGTGAGCAATGGCATTGAATGGACAAACACTGTGGACATTGGAATGAGCTTTACTAAGCAATTGAATGTGTTGTCTTTACCAGGAGTGTTTTTATTAGATTCAGATAAACGAATTATTTACAAAAAAATAACTGCCGAACAAGCTATGACTTACGTCCAAGGCAATCAGTAATTCTATTTTTTAATCAACAAAATGGAAGATACTTTACCTTGATGACAAATCTT
>CAYVDH010000148.1:0-9055 GCA_964450355.1 uncultured Flavobacteriaceae bacterium | reverse complement strand
ATTTTCATATGAATTTAATAACGATTCAAATTCAGTGATAGGCAAATTAACATCTTTGTCTTTTTCAGCTACATGACAAGCAGCAAATAAAAGGATGAAGTATAAATATTTCAATGGAATGTGTTTGCAAAATTAAACATTTATTTAATATTATTCATTGGTATTTTTAAATCGGTAAAATAAATTAATTCGCAATCCTGAATTAAGAATAAAATAACTGTTTGCTTTAACGATACAATGGATGTTAACATTGTAGAGATGGTGTTTTCTTAAATATTGTTTGTTATTAAATTTTGATTATAAATAACAAAATAACTTCATGCCTGTTTTGTGACAAAAAATAGAGACAAGTTAAATTTAGCTACTTTAGTTTATTTATTATGCTTATAAACTCCATCTTCTTAATCGATTTTTTCAATTTCTATACAAGATTGAGATACAAATAAATTGCCTGATTAATTTCCTTTCTTTACCTTTGTATTTTTTACATCATGTCACTTCATTTATACAATACTTACACAAGACAGGTTGAACCCTTTTCTCCTATCAATGCTCCTTTTGTTGGTATTTATATTTGCGGACCTACAGTGTACGGCAACCCCCATTTAGGTCATGTCAGAGGACCTGTAGTATTCGATGTTTTACACCGATATCTTACTCATTTAAATTACAAAGTAAGGTTAGTAAGAAACATCACTGATGTAGGTCATTTGGTAGATGATGCTGATGATGGCGAAGATAAAATTGCTAAAAAAGCTAAATTGGATTCTTTAGAACCTATGGAAATTGCTCAATTTTACACCAACAGTTACAATGCCATGTTGCTTGATTTAAATATCAAACCAGCTTCCATTGTTCCATTGGCTAGTGGGCACATTATTGAGCAAATAGAAATGATACAAACCATCATTGATAAGGGACTTGCTTATGAAGTCAATGGCTCAGTCTATTTTGATGTCATTAAATACAGTTCAAATCATGATTATGGCAAACTCTCTGGTAGAAAAATAGAAGATTTAATTGCGGGTGCTGGAAATCAAGCTAGAACATTAGAAGGCCAAGATGAAAAAAAGAATCCTAACGATTTTGCTTTATGGAAAAAAGCAGGTCCTGAACACATCATGCAATGGCAAAGCCCTTGGAGCAAAGGTTTCCCAGGATGGCACATTGAATGTAGTGCCATGAGCAAAAAGTATCTTGGTGAACAATTCGATATACACGGTGGTGGCATGGATTTGCTTTTCCCTCATCACGAGTCTGAAATAGCACAATCTTCGGCATGCAGTGGCATCAATCCAGCTAAATACTGGGTTCATCACAACATGATAACTGTGAATGGACAAAAAATGGCAAAGAGTTTAAACAATGGCATAGGAGTCACTGAAATGTTTACTGGGAACCACCCATTGCTTGACAAAGCATACAGTGCAATGACCTTAAAATTCTTTGTATTAATGGCTCATTATCGCGGCACTTTAGATTTTAGTAACGAAGCATTACAAGCTGCTGAAAAGGGCTTGTCTAGATTGTTTTCTACTTTAAAAACATTTGATAAAGTAAAACCAAGTCCTGAATCAAGTAAAAACATTGACAACATGATTCAACAAAGTTATGATGCTTTGAACGATGATTTAAATACCCCAATTTTAATTTCAAAATTATTTGATATCACTTCTTTCATTAATTCAGTCATGATAGGAAATCAAAAAATTGCTGAACAAGATTTAAATAAATTAAGAAATGCGTTTAAATTGTTTTTATTTGATGTTCTTGGTTTGATAGAGGAACAAAGCTCAAACAATGAACAAGTAAATCATTTAATGAATTTGATATTGGAATTAAGAAAAGAGTCCAAAGCGAATAAAAACTTTGAACTATCAGATAAAATAAGAAAGGGTTTGACTGATGCTGGCATTGAAATAAAAGACACTCGCGAAGGCACAGAGTGGCAAATTATTTAACCTTTTGAATGGTTAATCCAGTCAATAATTTTGGTTCAATGTAAGTGGATTTTGGTGGCATGATTAATCCATCATCTGCTACATCAAATACTTGCTGAATGGTGCAAGGTGACAAGGAAATTGCAATGTCATAATGTCCTTGTTTAATTTCTTTTTCTAATTCTTCTACTGGGTGCGTTCCTTTAATAAAAGACAGTTGATTGTCTGTTTTAGAATCGGAAATATGCAATCGCTTATTAAAAATTAATTTTTCAACGATTGAAACATCTAATTTTTCCACTGAATTAGTTTGTATGGTTTTGTTTTTTAATGTTAACCTATACCAACCTGTGCTGCATACCAAACCAAAATGGTTAGGCATGTTAGGACAAATGGCATTGTTAGAAAACTCAACTTCAAAATCATCGTTTAAACTGTTTAAAAAAGAATCTAAATCAAATACTCCATTGCACTTGTAGGCTCTGTGAAAACTTTCTATATGCAATTGATCTGATGACACAATGTAAGATAAATAATACCCTTCGCCACTTATTTTTTTATAATACCCTGCTGAAGCAGCACTGCGATGATGACCATCTGCAATGTAAAATTCATTTAACTCATTATATACTTCAATCAATTGATTGATTTTATCAGCATTTTTAACTTTATACAGTTGGTGGTTTCTATGAATTAAATCGTCAAAATTAATATCAGGTTTTGCATTGGAAACTATAGAATCTAAAACATGTCGGATGTGTTCATTTGGTGAATGTGTTGTTAATACAGGCTCTCCTATTACTCCAGAAATATCAATGTGTTCAATCAATTGATTTTCTTTTTCGGTTATGGTGTTTTCATGGACTTTAATTTTACCAGCAAAATAATCATCTACGCTTAAAGTAGCAATTAAACCCAAAAAACTTAAATTTCTTACCTTGTCAGTTTGTTTATATATGTAAAATGAGTCCATTTCATCTTGAACAAGGATTTGTTTTTGAATGAAATCATCCACTATTTCTTTGGCTAAAGGAAAATGTTTTTGAGGGTCTTTTTCTTCATCAAAAATTAAATAGGGTTTTACCACTTTGATGTAAGTATAAGGATTGGTTTTTACTAATTCCAATTGGTGTTCCTTAGTGTCGCTGTGTGTATTTGCAGCTACTTTACTTTCCATGCCATTGGCTGGCAGCAAGGCTTTGAATGGTTTTATTTGTGGCAAAATTTTTTAAAGTTGAAAAAACTGTATGATTTGTTGAGCCATTTCTTCTCCAATTCTTTTTTGGGCTTCGTTAGTACTGGCGCCTATGTGTGGAGTTAATGACACGTTGTTTAATTTTAAAATATCGGTATATACTGGTGGTTCTTTTTCAAAAACATCAATCCCTGCATAAGCTAAATGACCACTTTTTAAAGCTTCTACTAAGTCAACCTCATTTACTACCCCACCTCTTGCACAATTGATTAACCCACTTTCTTTTTTCATCGTATTGAACTCGATGGCAGAAAGTACATAACCTTGACCACCAGGAATGTGCAAACTCACAAAATCAGATTGTTTCAATACCTCTTCTTTGCTGATGGTTTTAATTAGTTTTTTTATTGTTGGGATGTTGGCATCAGGATGAAATGTAATTTCAACTTCTGCCTCTGAAATCATTGGGTCGTAAGCCAACACATTCATACCAAGCCCAAATGCCATTCTTGCTGCTTCTCTTCCAATTCTACCAAAACCTAATATCCCTAAAGTTTTGCCCTTTAATTCTATTCCTTTTGAAGCTGTTTTTTTCAAATCATTGAACTTTTCTGCTCCGTTTTCTGGCATTTCTCTATTGGTAATTTGCAACATTCTGCAAACAGAAAATAGATGAGCAAACACCAATTCAGCAACACTGGTACTACTTGCTGCTGGAGTATTTACAACAGCTATGTTTTTGGATTTTGCATAATTCACATCTATGTTATCCAAACCAACTCCTGCCCTGCCTATGATTTTTAAATTTGTAGCAGCATCCATGATTTCAGGGGTTACTTTGGTAGCACTGCGCACCAACAACACTTCGTAATTTGAAATTTTATTGATTAAATCGGCTTGTTCAATTTTATTCGTATCTATGTTAAATCCTTTGGCCTCTAATAAGATTTTGGCTGAATCATCTATTCCATCGTTTGCTAATATTTTCATTTATAATTGATTTTAATATTTAATTAATTTTTGAATTTGGTTTTTTGTTTTAAATAAATAGACACCACTTTTTAACAATGAAATATCTATTACTTCATTTTCATTGATTATTGTTCCTTTCATTATTTCTTTGCCAGAACTAATTTCAATGATCCTGTAATCCCCTTTTGCATTAATTACGTTTATTTCAGAATGTGATGGGTTAGGATACACATTAATAGGAGTTATGTTAGTCGTATTAATTCGAGTTAATTTTTGATTGATATAATGAGTATTTATTGAAGAATCGATTATTGTAGTGCCTTGATAAGAGTAATTTTTTTCTTGGAAAACACAACGATTGGGATAGTATGTATAAAATGTTTTGGCTTGTAGGACATTAAATTTTGAATAGTAAATTTTAACACTATCTTGATTATTAATGTTTTTCAAATACACATTGTAATTGCTTTTCTCAAATTCAAAACTACTAGGATTTACTATAAAAGAAGTATCTGCAATCAATAAGCCATTTAAATACGTATATTTAATTTTACTTGTATTTGAAAATACAGAGTTGTTATTATTCCAATTTTGGTAAATAAGCTCAGACAACATTTCATTTTCAAATAAATACAATCTTCTAAAACTGTTTTCAAATTTTTGAGAGTTAAAGTTGAAATTTTGCAGAATATATTCTTTAAAATTAGAAGTATTTATTGTGTAATAGTTTCTTCCACTATGCAAAAACTTTGATGAATCGATGTTGTAATGATAATAATTTTCTAAAGTTGAATATGTTTCAGTTTTATTATTTAATTGCCATTTTCTTGTGTATTTATTGAATTCCTTTTTAATTAAAGTAGTCTTGTTTAATGCGTAATCGTATGAAAACGTATCTTTTCTAAAAGAATTAGTATCCGAATGATTAATCAATTCTAAGTAATAAATTTGATCTAATTTGTTTTGATTATTGTATAAATTTACTTGTTTAAATTTAAATGTTTCAAAAGGTTTATTTTGGATAAAAACAATAGAATCCTCATAACATTGAGCATTAACTCCTATTGAATACACAAACATAAAAACAAACAACAGCTTACTCATTGAAAAACCCTAATGATTAAACGTTCTCATCACATTCACTAGCACTTCAACACTTTCTAGAGGCAATGCATTGTACATACTGGCTCTGTATCCACCTACCGAACGATGACCTTTGATTCCTGAAATTCCAGCTTCTTTCCAAGCTGCATTGAATTTTTCTTCAAGACTTGTGTCATTTAACAAGAAACAAGCATTCATTTTTGAACGGTCTTCAGTTGCTACAGTTCCTACAAACAATGGATTGTTATCTATTTCATTGTACAGTAAATTGGCTCTTGCTTCAGCTCTTTTTTGCATTTCAGCTACTCCACCCACTTTTTTTACCCACTTTAAATTTTGTAACATGGAAAAAATTGGGAATACTGGCGGTGTATTGTACATGGTTTCTTTTTCAATGTGCAAAGCATAATTCATCATGCTTGGCAATTGTCTTTTTACTTTTCCTAAAATATCTTTTTTGATGATCACTACTGTAACTCCTGCTGGACCCATGTTTTTTTGCGCTCCAGCGTATATCAAACCAAATTTAGAAACATCTACTGGTCTGCTTAAAATATCAGAGCTCATATCACATACCATAGTCACAGGGCTATCTGGGAAACTGGACATTTGACTTCCATAGATGGTGTTGTTGCTGGTGCAATGGAAATAATCAGCATCAGTTGGTATTTTGTAATTTTTAGGAATGTAAGTGTAGTTCTTATCTTCTGATGAAGCAACTACTTCTACTTGACCAAACAATTTAGCTTCTTTTACTGCATTGGCAGCCCATACTCCTGTTTTTAAATAAGCTCCTTTGGTTTCTAATAAATTATAAGCCACCATTAAAAACTGTAAACTTGCTCCACCACCTAAGAAAATAACCTCATAACCCTCAGGTATTCCCATCAATTCTTTGATTATGGATTGAGTTTCTTCAACAACCGCAACAAACTCTTTACCACGGTGTGAGACTTCTAACAGGGATAATCCTGTGCCTGCAAAATTTCTTATTCCTTCGATTGAAGCATCTATAGCTTCTTGTGGTAAAATGGATGGTCCTGCTGAAAAATTATGTACTTTCATTCTTTGAATATTGATTGATTTATGATGCGAAAATAATCTAATATTAAATGACTTAATCACAAATATTGAAAAACTTATAAATTTTATTCACAATTGTCATCAATTTCGTACTTTTTATACAATAAACACTATATACCTTGATAAAAAATGTTTATTTTTGAATTTTTTATCCCAAATGATAAAACACATCACTTTTCTCACTGTCTTGTTCATTTGCCACTCAGCAATGGCTTCAAACGATAGCACTTCAAAGCAAAAATTTAAAGAGCGATTAGCCTTCAACATGGGCGGTGGTATCAATGTCAGCAACAATGCAACCATTATTTCACTTAATCCTCAATTGGGTTATCGTGTAACAAAAAAATTCATCACAGGTATAGGTGCAAATTTCAGTTATTTAAAATATAATAACAGTACCGCAACCAATTTGTTTTATGGAACCAATGCATTTGCTCGATACCACATCAATAACAACTTTTTTTTACAAACCGAATACCAACTTCTTACTCGAGATAAATCGAATGTATGGGATGATTACTTGCTTGTAGGTGGAGGAATGAATGTAGGAGGCAATTTCTTTGCATCCATTTATTACATTGTGGACCCTCCAGCCAACAACGTGTATAATTCACCATTTGTTTACAGAGTAGGAATGCTATTTTAACTCCACTATCATACCATGTCACATCAAATATTAAAAGACAAAAACATTGTCATTCATGAACCTAAAAATTTTAAATTAAAATCGCTAGATACGAATTATAAAAGCATTTATAAAGACGAAAAAACGATAAAAAAACACCTTGAAAATTACAAAGAAAAAATAAGTAAACTTCAACATGTGTTGTATGCTCAAAACAAACATTCCATTCTAATAGTGCTTCAGGCTATAGATGCCGCAGGGAAAGACAGTTGCATCAAACACGTAATGAGTGGAATAAACCCTCAAGGCTGTAGTGTCACCAGTTTTAAACAACCAAGTGCTGAAGAACTAAGCCATGACTTTTTGTGGAGAACCTACAAAGCTTTGCCAGAAAAAGGCAAAATTGGCATATTCAATCGTTCGTATTACGAGGAAGTATTGGTGACCAAAGTTCACCCTGAATTCATAGTGAATCAAAACATTCCAGGCATTCTATCCATCAAAGACATCGATGCTAAATTTTGGGAAAATAGATACAGGGCAATCAATGAAATGGAAAGACATTTGGTAAAAAATGGCACCATCATACTCAAAGTGTTTTTAAATTTAAGCAAAAAAGAACAAAAAAATAGATTTATTGAAAGAATTGATACTCCTGAAAAAAATTACAAATTCAGCTATGGAGACATCAAAGAAAGAAAACTGTGGAATGAGTATCAAAAAGCATTTGAAACCATGATACAAGAAACATCTACCAAACACGCCCCTTGGCATGTATTACCAGCAGATACACAATGGGTAAGCAGAGCTATGTTTGGCGATTTATTATTAGAAACACTGGAAAATTTAAACCTCTCAATGAAACCTGCAACTAAGGAAGAAAAAGAGTTGATGGCTAAAGCTAAAACCGAGCTTATGGCTGAATGAGCAAAACACTTCATGTAGTAATAGGTCCAACTGGAATTGGAAAAACAGACTTAGCCATAGAAATGGCAAAGCAATTCAATTGCCCAATCATTTCAGCCGATTCAAGACAATTGTACAATGAATTAAGCATAGGAGTTGCCAAACCTACTGAGGAACAATTGAAGGAGGTAAAACATCATTTCATCAACCACATTTCCATTCATCAAAAATACAGCGCAGGAGATTATGCATTTGAAGCACGAAATAAAATCAATGAAATATTTTCGAATCACCAACATTTAATTGTGTGTGGTGGCACTGGATTTTACATCAAAGCATTGATTGAAGGCTTAGATCAATTACCCGAAGAAAACTCAGAACTAAGGCACACATTACAAAAAGAGTTAAAAGAAAATGGTATTGACTATTTAAAAGACAAATTAAATTCAATAAGTAAATACAGGTTTGAAAAAACAGATGTAGAGAACCCACAGAGGTTAATAAGAGCGATAGAAATAGAATTAAACAAAGGCATGGAAGGAGAAAAGCTTCCAGAATTTGAATACCACTTTGAGACCAAATACCACTACATGAGCATGGATAGAGAATTATTGTATGACCGAATCAATAAACGTGTTGACAACATGATAGACATGGGATTAGAACAGGAAGTAAAAAGCTTGATAGAATACAAACATTATAACTCGTTAAACACAGTGGGCTACAGAGAGTGGTGGCCTTATTTTGAAGGTGATACCAATATAGATTTTGTCATTGACAAAATAAAACAACACAGCAGAAACTACGCCAAAAGGCAGATTACTTGGTTTAATCATCAGATTAAAATTTAGGGATGGTGGAGTTTGCTATTTGATTAAATTACTCAATTAATATTTTCTGACAACTAGTTTGCTCTTCATTAAACAACCTCATCATAAACATTCCTTTAAAATGACTAGGAAGCTCAATTAGAGTTAATTCTAACTCAGATAGGTGTTTTTCAAAAACAACTTTACCAGTTAAATCTAATAACTGCATTTTACCAGAGAAGAGTTGATTAAACTTTAATTGAAAATTCCCTTGATTAGGATTAGGAAAAAAGTTGAAACTAGATTTATTTATTTTGTTTATTGAATTAAAAATATCAAACAAAGTGTCCCTATCGCAATAATCAACATCCCTCCAATTTAATCTAGGTGATTTAGAAAGATGAATTAAATTGTTGTTTTT
>CAYVDH010000147.1:0-9156 GCA_964450355.1 uncultured Flavobacteriaceae bacterium | reverse complement strand
CTGAATCAATTATTTCTCAATCACTTAAAATTTATGGACCTTCTGGAAGTCAAGTTTTTGGTGCTAATACAAAAGTTCTTAAAAATGGTAATTATGTCGTATTAGATCATTTATATGACGATAATAACAAAATTGATGTAGGTGCTGTATACTTATTTAATGGTAAAAATCACAAATTAATCAGTGTTTTAAAAGGTTCACAACCTTATGACATGATAGGTAATTGGTCTATTTTAGATGTTTTTGACAACCACTTTATTGTACTTAGTCCTAATTGGGATGATGGAAATATTAAAGATGTAGGTGCTTTAACAATAATCAATTCAACAACAGGATTAAATGATATTGTTACAATCAATAATTCAATTATTGGAAATAGTGAAAATGACAATTTAGGAGAATTAGATTTCCAAAAACAAAATCCTTATCTTGTTCTTGAAAATAATAAAATTCTGTTTCATAATAACAAATTGGATAATGGAGCTATTAAAAATGCTGGTGGTGCATTTCTTATTGATATAAACAATTTAATATTTGGAAAATTAAATTCAAATAATTCATTAATTGGACTAAACGAAGATGATTTCAGAAATTTAGAATTAAAAAAATTTTCAAATGGAAATTATCTAATTGTTTTACCAAATTGTGACTATAATAATAAAGTGAATTGTGGTGCGGTATTTTGGGGTAATAAAAACAATCCATTAAATGGAGTTATAAGTATTAGTAATTCATTAATTGGCGCTAATGAAAATGATTATTTGGGATTTAATTATGTAAATCTCACACTTGATAATTATTTCTATATAAGAAATTTAAATTTTGACAACAGTATAACCAATAATGTAGGTTCATTAACTTGGGGTGATGGATACAATGGTACTTTTGGCATAATAGATAGTACAAATTCAATCATAGGAAAAAACACTGACGATTTTCAAAACTCTTCTGTTACTCCTCTTGGCAATGGAAAAGTAATTTTTACTGCTCCAAAATATGATTTTAATAATGTTGATGTTGGACTCATAACTGTTTTTGATGAAAACACTAAAATAATTGGAAACTTAGATACATCTAATTCATTGTTAGGAAAATATACCTCTGATCAAATAGGTTTACGTATTTTTGTCTTAGAAAATGAAACATTTTATGTATTAAGCGAATACGCCAATAGAGAAAATTTAAATAATGTAGGTGCCATTACAAAAGGAACTGGATTTGAAAATTTAAAAGGGTTTATCGATACATCAAATTCTTTGTTTGGCAAATATGAAAATGACTATTTAGGTAATTATAGTTTAACTAATTTAACAAACAATAATGTAATAATTCCTTGTCCTAATTGGAACAACAACAAAGGGGCTTTTATTTGGAGTGATAAGAATAAAAAGCTAACTGGAGTGGTTTCAAATCAAAATTCTCTTGTAGGTGAAAAAGCAGAAGATTTCTATTTATATAAAATTCTACCATTGAAAAATGGAAATTATATTTTAAATTGTCAATACTTGGATTATGATAATAAAGTAAATGTAGGCTCTGTTTCTTTAATTGATGGAAATAGTGACATAAATGGTTCAATCAATATTAACAATTCAATAATTGGACAAAATAATAATGACTTTATTGGTAATGGAGGTATGATTGAATTACAAAATGGAAATATTGTATTCGCCAGTCCATACTTTGATTTTAATAACAATATTGATGCTGGTTCAGTGTCTTGGATAAATGGTTCTTCATTCGTCAATGGATTTATAAATTTGAGCAATTCGCTTATTGGCAAAAGCGAAAACGATAAAATTGGCTATTATAGTGGATATAAAAATATAATAGATTTACCTGACAGTAATTATATTGTCATCAGTCAGTTTTATAGCAATAATATGACTTCTTCAGTTGGAGCAGTTACCTGGTGTAATGGAACTACAGGGCAATTTGGCTATGTTGATTCTTCCAATTCTATAATTGGTAACAATGAGAATGACCAAATTGGAGATATTGGCATTTTCGTTTTATCTAATAGTAATTATATCATCAAATCATCTGTAGATTCAATTGAAAATACCTTTGTAAATGGTTGCTTAACTTTTTGTAAAGGAAAGGAACCAAAAACCGGAAAAATAAGTTTAAAAAATTCATTTTATTCAACAAACCAAAGTGGAAACTTTTCATATTCAGGTATTGTTGAATTAAAAAACAATGAATTTGTCATTCTAAACCCTAGTTATAGTCAATTAAAAATAGGTTCAATTACCAAAGTAAATAGTGCAACTGGTATATTTGGTGAACTTTCATATTCAAACTCTATGTTAGGAATAAATGAAAATGATAACTTCGGAAGTGGAACAATCAATGTTTTTGAATCTAATTTTTCTATTTCAAGTAAAGAATTAATTGAAAACAATAAAAAAGTGGGCGGAATCACTTTTTTAAATAACAATTCCAAGACAGAAGGGTTCATAAACAACTGTAATACAATATTTGGAACTAAAGAAAATACATACATAAACGATGCATTTAATGTTATTTATAATTCTATTTATAAATATCCTATAATTAGTTATTTTGATGAAAACTTAATTTTAATTTATCATAAAAATTTTATTGAAATTGCAACAAACCTAGATGAAGTTCAATTAAGAATTCCAAAAAACAATAAAATAGATTTTATAACTTCAAATTGTCATTTAATAAATACAATTTCTTCTGACGGAAATAACCCAATTGATGATTATTTAACCTCAAAAGTTTGGATAGATGATTTAGAAAATGATAGTTTTGTAATAAGGCATTTTGAATTATTTTCATTTGAAAACACTAAAACAAGTAAAGTTACTCTTTATCTAACCCAGCAAGAAATTGACGTATTTAACAATTCAAATAACCAAAAACTACCTATTAACCCTAAAGATAATATTGGAATTTCAAACCTGAGAATTATAAAAATAAATGGGAAAAGTTTAAATAATAGTGGCTTACCTAATAGCTATTATGGCACTAAGAGTTTTATTAATCCTTTAGATTCAAATATTGTTTGGGATAGTACGTTTAATTTTTGGAAAGTTACTTTTGACAATGTTGGATTTGGAGGATATTTTATTACAACAAATGAATATTTAACTAATTATGAAGAAATTAGCCCGAAAAGCAAGGTTACAGTGTTCCCTAATCCATCAAATAACTTAATTAACATATCAAACTATTATTCACTTGAAAACAATGTTAAAATAATTGATATTTCAGGGAAAATCGTACTTAATAAAAACATAAACTCGAATGAATCAATAAATGCAATTATTCAAGACTTAACTCCTGGAGTTTATATAATAAATTTCAAAACTGGAGAAAATATTAAATTTCTAAAACAATAACTTTTTTTATTCTTTCTTTTTAAATCCTAAACTCACTGAGTTAATACAATATCTTAAATTGGTAGGCGTACCATTTCTCTCTTCAAATACATGACCTAAATGACCGCCACAATTAGCACACAACACCTCTACCCTTACCATACCATGACTTAAGTCTTTTTTTTCTAAAATTTTTGTACTGTCTATGCTTTTATAAAAACTAGGCCAACCACATCCTGCATCAAATTTTGTTGAACTTGTAAACAACTCTGTATTACATGCCTTGCATACATAAGTTCCACTGTCCCAATGGTTCTCATATTCGCCTGTAAATGGCCTTTCTGTGCCTTTTTCTCGCAATACTCTGTATTCTTCTGGAGTCAAAATTGCTTTCCACTCTTCTTCTGTTTTTTTCAATTTTATGCTATCCATGTTGTTTTCGTTTATTACAATATTAAAATTTTTTTTAGAGTTAGGTTTAGGGTTACATGATAACAAAACAAAAAGGGCAAATAATAACTTGGATTTAGTTTGTTTTATTAAAATGGCATAATTTTGTTTCATGTTTAAATTAATGTTTATAGATAAAAAATTGAACTAATATATAATTATACTAAATCAATGTATATGTACACTTCATTAAACCAAATTAACTAAAAATAGTTTTAAAACTAAATTAAGAAAATTTAAAGAATTTAATACTCTTAAAACAAAAGTTATTTTGTTCCCATTTCTTTCAAATGCGAAATGTGAGAAGCAATGGCATAACGGGTTTTCTCGTGTACCAAATAAGGAATGTTGTACTCTTTACATAAGTTGCTCACTATTTGACTCAATGCAGGATAGTGAATATGTGAAATGTTAGGGAATAAATGATGCTCTACTTGAAAATTTAACCCTCCAGTAAACCAATTCCAGAATTTGCTTTTAGTAGCAAAGTTTGCTGTCGTTTTTAATTGGTGAACAGCCCATTCATCTTCAATTTTACCTGTAGTTGGGTTTTGAACTGGGAAATGAGTTTCTTGAACTGTATGTGCTAATTGAAACACCAAACTCAATACGATGCCAGCGAATGCGCCATAAATTAAAAATCCTATCAACCAATTTGTAAATCCTAAGGTATAAATTGGCAATACACCGAATAAAACAATGTGTAACAATTTGAAACCCCAGAATGAGATGTGTTCAGAAGTTTTCATTTTTTTAATAGGCATTTGACCTACTCTGCCTAAAAAATATTTTTTATAATCGGTAAACAAAATCCAATAGATATATAACAAAGAATAGGCAGCAAGGAAATAAATGTGTTGGTATTTATGGATTTTATATTTTTTTTGTGATTCGCACAACCTTAAAAAAGGGCGGGCATCAATGTCATCATCTACCTCTGGTATGTTGGTAAAGGTATGGTGTACAATGTTGTGTTTGGTTTTCCACATAAATACATTGGCTCCAAGTACATTAAGTGATAAACCAGCAATGTCGTTTAACCATTTTTTTTTGCTAAAACTACCGTGAGCGCCATCGTGCATGATATTAAACCCAATGGCAGAGGTAAGAGCTCCAAGTACAAGACATTCTAATATCAAAATACTGATATTAACAAATCCTCCATCTTCAATCATTGGTTTTGCGAAAAACACCAAATGAACATAAAAGGCAATGAAGCTAAGGGAAATGATGATAGCTTTAGAGTATAATTTAAAATTTCCTGTTTTATCTATTTTAGCTTTATCAAAATAGTCGTTGATTCTTTTTCTTAATTCTGCGTGGAAGTTGTCGGTAGGATTAAGGAATTTAGGTATAATCATTCTAGGTAATAAATTTTGGTGATGCAAAAGTAAGCTTTAAAAGTTAAAAAACCATGTTTAATTCTAATAAAAGACAACTTGGTCTTTTAATATAAATCTAAATCAGTAGCTTAGAATTGAATTAAAATAAAATCGAAAAAATTGTGCAACAAAAAAGCCAAGCATAAATGCTTGGCTTTTTTGGAATAAGATTTTGTTAAATTACAAATCTAGCTTATCAACATTTAAAAATGTTAAAGTTGTGCCATCTTGTTTCCATAATATAGCAATAACTGTTAAGTTATCTTTATTCCAGTTACTGTTTAAAGTAGTAGAATATTCTTTAGTAATTAATTCGCCATTTGCTGGAACACCAGAAGCTAATAAGTTATCACCTGAAGTTGCTGTAGTTATTGTAGCTCTAGCTACATTGTGGTGTTCTACAACAGTATAACCTGTTCCGTTATGATTTTGTCTGTTGCTAATTTTGTCTTCAACTAAAATTAAAGAAATTTTATAGGTGCTACCTGCAACACCAGCTTCAAAAAACTTAGTATGAGCTTTAACATTTAATGTAGTGCCAGAAATTGTAGCTTCTATTTTAGTATTAGCTTTAGATGTTTGAGCTGTAATGGTATTGATATAACCATTAATAATTCCTTTAGTGTAGTTTAAATCAGTGTAAGCGCCAGTTACATTGTTTCCAACTGCAATTTTAGGAATACTATAAGATGTTCCTGCAGCATTTGCAGCACCATACAATACCGCTAAATCTTGGCCAGTTTGAGAACCAATATCAGATGCTGGGGCTTTTAAGTGTGCGTAAATTCCAATTGCTTTTGGATTTGAAGATAACACATCGTCAGTAACTGGCTTGCCATATGTACCACATGGACCACACCAAGTAGCTGTAGGCTCTACAACCAAAGCATTTTGTTGTTGTGTAACGGTGATTGAACTTCCTCCATTGTTGTTTGTTCCTGTTCCTTTTTCTTCTTTTTTACAATTGGTTAGTAACATTGCTCCTGCAACTACTAAAGCCATTAAACTAATTTTTTTCATTTTGTAGGTTAATTTTAAAGGTGCAATATATCACTTTTTTTTATTTCCCAAGTATTTTGTCATAAAAACTTGACAATTAATCTGATTTATCTACTAGTTATCCCTTAACGTTTAAATCTAATTTATTTTTTTATACCAAAATGGTATGATATTCGTTCTTTAATTATTAAACACATGTTGAAATCATTTTTTTTATCTATTTTTACTTTAATGCATCTAATTGCCTCTGCTCAATTGGTGGTAGATAACAGTACTTTTGATTTTGGACACATTGAATTGTTTAATAACGATACCGCCTTGTTTCAATTGCAAAATAACAGCAACAAAACCATTTATCTTTTACCCACCGAACCTAAAGAAAACATTCAAGTTCTATGCAATTCAAAATCCATTGCCCCCGGTGAATCCATGAACATTGGCATTGTCTATTACACCAATAAAAAAGGACATTTTAAAGAAACTATTCCATTGTATTTTAGCCACCAAGCTAATCCAATAACCCTAACTATTACTGGAAACATCAAAAAAATAAACGAAACCGCACTCAACACTTGCCCCTCAATTGAAAACTCAAAACCATTGATTAATAGAGTTCCTTTATCTGTGATTGTCAAAGATAAAGAAACCAATAAAGTTCTGGATCAATGCAAGGTGGAAGTCGTTAGAAAAAAACAATCGTTTAATTGCTTGAGCGCTTCTAATTTAAATTATTACATCTGCAATGTGGAATACGGAAACCTACAATTTACTGCTAAAAAAGAAGGTTACATTCCTAACAGCGTTGCATTTACTTACAATGCTGACAATAATTTTTGCATTATTTATCTTGAAAAACCTGAATTTAACCCTAAACAACAAGACAGTATTATCACCATTAAACAAACTACAACAACAGAAAAAACAGAAGAAACTGAACCCTACATTCCTGTTGTATATTCTATTGATAGCGGATTTAACTCCACTCAATACAAACCTAACCACTTGATATTTGTCATAGATGTTTCAGGTAGTATGCGAGACTCAACAAAATTAAATTATTTAATTAAATCCATTAAAGAGTTAGTATCAGTACTTCGTCCAAATGATTACATCAGTTTAATCACTTATGCTAGCAGACCTAAATTATTGTTAGAAAAAGTAAATGGAAGCAACAAACAACAAGTTTATACTTTGTTGGATTCATTAAAAGCATTTGGGCACAGCCTTGGCTCTGATGCCCTTTTTACAGCATACTCTTTAGCTAAGCAACACTTTATTGAGGGTGGAAACAATCAGATTTTTTTGGCCTCTGATGGCTTATTCAATGGAAGTAAATTCAATGAAAAAGAATTGCAAAAAATGGTTGAGAAAGAATACAACAACAATCAGATAAAATTAACTACCATTGGATTTGGAAAAGATGCAGCAGCTCTCTTGTTTCTCGAACAATTATCTGTAAAAGGCAAAGGTCAATTTATTACTATAAAAGTCATGCCAGCTGATAAAGATTTGTTAATCGAAGAAGTAAAAAAACAATCACTAATTGAAAACTAATTCATTTTTGGATTTTTGGATTTTTTCTTAATTTACAAGACAACAATTAACTAATAACAATTAACTGATAACCATTAACAAGACAACAATTAACTAATAACAATTAACCATTCAACAATTAACCAATAACAATTCAACAATTAACCAATAACAATTCAACTATTAACCAATAACAATTAACCATTAACCAATAACAATTAACCACTCCCCCTACTGTACGAAAAACAAAACACTTGTTGACAATCATATCGCGCCTTATTATCATATTAAAACCATTTGTACTTATTTTTGAATTTTAAAGACCAATTTAAAGATGAAAAACATTAAAATCTTTGCTTTAATTAGCTCAATATCCTTTTCAATTTCTGCTTATGCCATGCCATGCGATTCCATAGGAACCAAAATTGTAAATGGCAAATCATACATCATGCACAAAGTGAGTAAGGGTGAAGGTGTATATGGAATCAGCAAAAAATACGGAGTTACTTCTGATGATATTTATGCAAATAATGCAGATGCAGACAAAGGCATTAAAATAGATCAAGTATTATTGATCCCTAGTAAATATTCAAGTACCAATACTACTACTATCTCAAAGCCACAAACAACAACAATTACAACATATAAAACCGAAAAAAAATACCATACTGTAGAAAAAGGAAACACTCTTTCAACTATTGCAAAAAAATACAATACCACTGTTACTGAAATTAAAAAATTAAACAACCTTAAATCTGATAACATCAATTTAGGTCAAAAATTAATAGTTGGCGAAACCAAAAAAGCAATAACCGTTCAAAAACCAGTTGAAGAAACTAAAAAACCTGAAATAGTTGCAGAGACTAAAGTGGATGGGACAAATACTAATAACACGCAAGACAAAAAAGTAACTACAGAAGTAGTGAAAGAAAACACCAATGTGGTAGTAGATGTTACCAAAATGGAAGAAAAAAACAAACCTGAAGTATTGACACCAGTAACCACCTATTCAGTTCAAGACGGTGATGAAATATCAGAAAGCGGAGTAGCTATGATTTCTACAGAAGGTGAATTAAACCAAGATAGAAGTTTCATTTATCACCCTACCGCTAAAATAGGTACCATAGTGATGATTACTAACCCATCTAACAATAATGCTGTATTCGCAAGAGTTGTTGGCAATTGCAAACCAGGCAATGAATTTTTGGTAAAAATCAGTAAAACAGTTGCGTCTAAATTAGGTGTGAATGCTGATACTAAAGTTCAATTAAATTACGCTTTGTAATCTTCAATTGAATCTTTTTATAAATAAGCACTATTCTCTCCTACTGCCGATATTGATGTCGGTCTTGTTTTTCTCTTTCACTCTATCTCCTGCATTAATTTCTATTTCGCTTGCACTTATTGCCTTGTTGTCTTTATTGGATTTTAAAATCTCTTAT